>NZ_JACJDN010000362.1:0-4071 GCF_014163565.1 Pseudoalteromonas sp. SR45-5
GGGTAATATTTACCCTTTCATTTGTTCAAGCTCTTTGCCTTTGGTTTCGTGTAAAAACTTAAATACAAATATTTTTCATGATGTTGATATTGCCCCTGAAGGCAAAGCACTATAAGAAAGCCTCGATAACGTAACGCACATAGCTAACATTATCTAAAAAGAAATGC
The DNA here is from genome assembly GCF_014163565.1 of Pseudoalteromonas sp. SR45-5. Lineage (NCBI taxonomy): Bacteria > Pseudomonadati > Pseudomonadota > Gammaproteobacteria > Alteromonadales > Pseudoalteromonadaceae > Pseudoalteromonas > Pseudoalteromonas sp. SR45-5. Next base: position 168 of record NZ_JACJDN010000362.1, read on the forward strand.
AGCGCACTGGTGTAAAGCCACTGTGGGGTACTGCTAACTTGTTCTCAAACAAACGTTCTTGTGCCGGTGGTGCAACAAACCCTAATCCTAATACGTATGCATATGCAGCAGCGCAAGTTAAACATGCAATGGAAATTACGCATCGTTTAGGCGGCGAAAACTACGTACTTTGGGGGGGTCGTGAAGGTTACGACACACTACTAAATACAGATCTTGCGCAAGAAAGCGAGCAGTACGCACGCTTTTTGAAAATGGTTGTAGAACACAAGAAAAAAATTGGTTTTAAAGGCACATTATTAATTGAGCCAAAACCACAAGAGCCAACTAAGCACCAGTACGATTACGATACAGCAACGGTTGCAGGCTTTTTACACAAGCACGGCTTACAAGACGAAATTAAAGTAAACATTGAAGCAAACCACGCAACACTTGCAGGTCATAGCTTCCACCACGAAATTGCCGTTGCTTGCGCTAAAGGTATTATGGGTAGTATTGATGCTAACCGTGGTGATATGCAAAACGGATGGGATACAGATCAATTCCCTAACGATGTAGCTGAGTGAACACTTGTCGTTTACGAAATTTTAAAGAATGGCGGTTTTACAACCGGTGGCTTTAACTTTGATACTAAACTTCGTCGTCAATCGTGTGAACGCGATGATTTATTCATCGGTCACATTGGTGGTATGGATACGATGGCAAAAGCATTACTCAATGCAGCAGCAATGATTGAAGGCGGCGAGCTTTCTGACTTTGTAGAAAAACGTTACGCAGGTTGGAAAGAAGACCTAGGCCAAAGCATTTTAAAAGGTGAACAATCACTTGAGAGCCTTGCTGCGTTAGTACACGAAAACGACATCTATCCTAAGCAAGTTTCTGGCCGACAAGAGCTGCTTGAGAATATTGTTAACCGCTACGTATAAGGACATCTCCTCGGTTTTAAAGCCGAGGCGTACATCATTATGAACTTGTTAGAACAACTCAAAAAAGTAACCACGGTCGTTGCCGACAGTGGCGATGTAGAGTCAATCAAAGCCCTACAACCGGTTGATGCAACAACCAATCCTTCGTTAATTTTACAAGCTGCAAAATTACCTCAATATAAACACTTAAATACGTTTTTCACATATATAAGATTGTTATATCTGATAGTTTTTAAATTGCTCCCACACAGCCTCTGCTACAGGCCCCAACACTTCTCCCCTTTTCTTAATAATGTAATATTTTAGAGGCGTTATATTTTGCACATCACTAAGTGACAGCATTTTCAGAGTATTATTTGCAATACCTTCATCAGCTAAATAACCTGGTAATTTGCCCCAACCCATTGCACTTTCGATAAGCATTTTTTTAGTTGGAAAGTCATTTACATACCATCGTCGCTGACCTTGCTGAACACCCCACTCTATGTTTTTTGAACCAGTGCCTGAGTCCTGCACAATTATTTGGTATTCGTTCAACAAATCAGTGGCTTGCCTTAGGTTTGGATTTCGCTTTAACAACAAAGGGGAAGCTACATTGATTAATGAGCCGCTATTTAACAAATGCTTTTCAATTTTCTCTTCTTGTGCAGAAAACTCCATTGTTGGTGTTATACACAGATCGGCACCGCCATCAAGTAAGGCTTCAATTGCACCTGTTATGTACTCTTGCCTGATTATTATTTGAGTTTCAGAGAACTGATTTTGCATATTTTTTAGTAATGGTAAAATACCCTTTAAATTAAATGATGCTTCAATTGCAATCGTTATACTTACCTCGTTCCCCTGTGCTATGTGGTGTGCAACTTGTTTAAGTTGTGCTGCATCATCTAGCAATTTCATAGCCTTATGAAACATAGTTTTTCCTGCACTGGTAAGCTCTAACCGATAACCATTACGACTAAATAAGGCAAAGTTAAGGGTATTTTCTAGTTGCTTAATGCCTTGGCTTATAGCTGGTTGAGTTTTGTGTAAAAGAGCACTTGCTTCACTCAATGATCCAACCTGAGCAACAGTAACAAACATACTAAGCTGTTCTAATTTCATAATTTACGCCAAACATGTAAAGCTAAAGTTTATATCTTATAAAAAAACATTCAATATTAATTAATAAGAACTGTGATTATTCTAACGTCAAAAGCTAAGCATCTGCTTAAACCACTCTTATTAAAGTTGGGAATAACATGAGCACAAAAGTAAAAAGAATTTTTATGTATACATCACTAGGATTAACAACACTTGCCTTTATAGCTGCAGGCTCTGCAAAACTAGCAGGAGTTGAGCAAATGCACTTATCTTTTGCTCTTATGGGTTTACCTGCTTGGTTTGGCTATTTTATTGGTGCAAGTGAACTTGCGGGTGCTATTGCTATTTGGATCAAAAAACTAAGCATTTTAGCTGCAAGTGGTTTGTTAGTTATTATGGCTGGTGCAACATTTTTTCATGTAGTTTACGACAGTGTTGCCAATGCAATACCTGCCGTTATTTTATGTGCTTTATTAATTAATATCATAATTAACCGAGTCAATGATATAAACGCCTTAGATAGTAAGTAACCTAGAGCTATTTTCAATACAATGAATAACGATATATTCGCTTCTATCGTTATTCAAACCCTCTTTTACAAAATGACTAATGCTTTCGCATCTCTCATTTAGGATAAAGATAACAAACTCGATCTCTAAACAAACAAAGGCTAAAGTTGTTTTATTCATTAAATTTTAATTTTGAGTTCATACCCTGTATTTAATAATTAAATATACGACGTACTAAAGTTTATTACTTGGGCTTTTAATATGCCTAATTAACTAAGGTGTAAAATATGAAAAAAACATTTTTAGGCATTTTCTCGATTACAGTAATAACTTACTTACTGAGCGGCTGCACAACATCAAATAACGGTAATATTACAAAATTGAGTGAAGATAAAATAAGTACTAGATTAAATAAATTACCTTCCTCGCTAACCTCTAGTGATTTGTTCAATACCACTGTTATTGAACCCACTCAGCTATTTGATAACCTTTATTTTGTAGGATATGTCAGCGTAGGTACTTTTGTTATCACTACAACTGAGGGCATTATTTTAATCGATACCATGTGGACCCCGCACGATGCCAAACATGTGATTGTTCCTGGACTAAAAGAGTTAGGCTTAAATCCTGAAGATATTAAATACGTGATAGTTACTCACGGCCACAGCGACCATTATGGTGGCGCTCACTACTTTGAATCACATTATGGCGCTAAAATTTTAATGAGAAAAAATGAGTGGAACTACATCCATAATCCAAATGCACCTGTATTAACTGATCCTTTCGGTAATTTTTCTACCGAAATACCATTACCTAGCACTTACACCCAAGTTATCGATGGTGAAAAAATAAGTTTAGGTAAAACTAATTTAACGGTACTTGCTACACCAGGGCATACGCCTGGTGGGTTGTCTTTGATAATACCTGTTACAGATAATGGCATACCTCATACAGTTGCACTTTGGGGAGGTACCGGTTTACCGGATACTAAAGCAGCAAATCAAACTTATTTGCACTCTTTAAATTATTTTCAAAAAATTGCAAACAAAAACGATGTTGATGGAAGTATCTCAAACCACCCGTTTTCACATGATCTAATTAATCAAATTAATACATTAAAAAATCGTAAATCTGATCAACAAAACCCCGTGGTAACCGGTAATAAGGCATTTAATGAGTACATAGACGATGTATTGCGAAATAACGTTCAAAAGAAACTTTCGTCATTTGAGTCAAACTAATATAGCTTTTCACGCACCGGCGTTATCGTGCTAATGTATTTATAATGACGGTATATGTCGCTTTAAAGCGATACTCATTACTAATATAAAAGCATAGTGCACTTCTTTTTATGAAACCCCACATTTGATAGTCTGTATAAAAATACAG
>NZ_JACJDN010000363.1:0-4070 GCF_014163565.1 Pseudoalteromonas sp. SR45-5
ATACGGCCGTAGCGACGGCGTTGTCGTATTTGTAAACCTAGAAACTGGGCGTCGTATTGAGTTTTTAGGTCATCAAGATAAAGTTAACACCGTTGACCTGTCACCTAACGGACGCTTTGCCTTAAGTGGTTCTAACGATTATGTTGCTTACTTTTGGGATACACGTACAGGACAAGTAATTCATCGTTTTAATCACCCAACGCGTGTTACCCAAGTAACGCTCGATCCACAAGGTCGCTATGCGTTTACGGCCGATAGTATGGCACAAGCAAATGTATGGAAGCTGACTACAGGTGATCTTGTGAGTAAACTGAAGTATATTGCGCGTCAGAAAATTTTTACTGCTGTGCGTTTTAACGAACAAGGCACTTTGCTTGCAACCGGCTCGCCAAATAAGCGCGTAGATTTGTGGCAAATACCAAGCGGTGAAAAAATTCAAACTTGGCAGGTTACCCCGCGCGAAGGCAGTAAGCCTAAATCGGCGGTGGTGCTAGATGTGACATTTACAGATAACGGTAAGTCGTTGTTAACCGAAAGCTCCAGCGGGATCGCAGAGCGATTTATTATACGAGAGAATAATGAACACAATTGAACATCGCTTAATGGAACTTGAAGCCAAAGTGGCTTTTCAAGACGAAACGATTGAAGTCTTAAATCATGAAATAAAAGTGCACCAACAGCTGTTAGCAAAAATGAAACGCCAAACCGAGCTGCTAGCAGAGAAAATTAAAGAGTCGCAGTCATCATCGTCTATGATGTCTGAAGTACCTGAGCCACCTCCACCGCATTACTAAAACCGGTAAAAATTAGGCAATAAAAAACCGGGTTAGTCGCCCGGTTTAAACACACCAATTACTTGTTCAAATTGGCGAGTAGACGCCTGAACAGCGTTATCGGGTTGCGCCATTTTATGACCACACTCAACACACTCTACTTTTTCAACATCATGTTCTCTGTATAGCATCATAGTATCCATGGCTTTGCAGTCAGGGCACGATGCACCAGCAATAAATCGCTTCTTTTGTCTCACAACATTTTTCCTGTGGTTTGAACTGCTGTCATTTTATCGTATAACTTCACTTGTTGATACGCTTGATAAGAGCATTAAGTTCTATGTTATGATAGCGCCAACTTAACAAGGGCACAGCAAAGTAACGCATTCATGATCCAAATCTCAGAAATAGAACTACTTCGTGGCGGTAAAGCCTTATTAAAAAACGCATCAGCTACGTTATTCCCAGAACACAAAGTAGGCCTTGTTGGCGCTAATGGCTGTGGAAAATCAACGTTATTTGGTTTACTAAAATCAGAACTACAACTAGATGCCGGTAACTGCAGCATTCCAAAAGATTGGTCTATCGCCTCTGTTAAGCAAGAGACACCTGCCCTTGAAATAAGCGCGATTGATTATGTACTTCAAGGCCACCCAGAATACTACGCAATGCGTATAGCACTGCGTGAGGCCGAGAAAAACAACGATGGCGACACACAAGCTAAAGTACATATTCAGCTTGAAAACATTAAAGGCTATAGCATTGAATCAACCGCAGGTGAGCTATTACACGGCCTAGGCTTTGCCAATAACCTTATAGAAAATCCAGTAAGCTCGTTCTCTGGTGGTTGGCGTATGCGTTTAAACCTTGCCCAAGCATTAATACGCGACGCCGATTTACTATTACTCGATGAGCCAACAAACCACCTTGATTTAGATGCCGTTTATTGGCTTGAACGCTTTTTGCGTGCTTATACCGGCACCCTTGTACTTATATCGCATGACCGTGAGTTTTTAGATGCGGTGGTTGATCAAATTTGGCATGTAGATAAGCAACTTATTAACGTGTACAAAGGTAACTACTCGCAGTTTGAGCGCCAAAAAGCTGAGCGCTTACTACAACAACAAGCAATGTTTGATAAGCAACAAGATCAAATTGCTCACCTTGAGCAGTTTATAACGCGCTTTAAAGCAAAAGCCAGTAAAGCTAAACAAGCACAAAGCCGTGTGAAAGCGCTTGAACGCATGGAAAAACTAGCGCCGGCACATGCCGACTCGCCATTTAACTTTGAGTTTGCAGAGCCAAAAGCATTACCAAACCCACTAATGACAATAGATAAAGCCAAAGCCGGTTATGGTGACGTCACTATTTTAAATAATATAGAGCTAAACCTTGTACCAGGCAGCCGAATTGCTTTACTTGGTCGAAATGGCGCAGGTAAATCAACGTTAATTAAACTGCTTTCTGGTGATTTAGAGCCGCAAGCGGGCGAAGTTGTTCAGCATCACGGATTAAATATTGGTTACTTTGCGCAGCATCAACTTGAATCTCTTGATTTAAAAGCCAGTGCAATAATGCACTTACAACGCCTCGACCCAAAAGCCACTGAGCAATCACTACGTGACTTTTTAGGTGGTTTTGCCTTTATTGGCGATAAAGCCCTTGAGCCTGTAGCCCCATTTTCAGGCGGCGAAAAAGCACGTTTAGTACTTGCTATGTTGGTATATCAAAAACCAAACTTATTACTACTCGATGAGCCAACTAACCACCTTGATTTAGAAATGCGCCATGCACTGGTTATGGCACTACAAGGCTTTGAAGGCGCTATGGTTACCGTATCGCATGATCGCCATATGCTTAAAAACACCGCCGACGAGTTTTACTTAGTAGATGGCGGCAAAGTAACCCAGTTTGGTTACGACTTAGATGCGTATTATCAGTGGTTACTCAATGCCAATAAAGAAGCGGTTAAAGCGCAGCAAAACGACGAGCCTAAAGCAAACCCAGGTGTTAACCGTAAAGAGCAAAAGCGCTTAGAAGCTGAATTTAGAAAAGCCACTCAGCCACTTAAAAAGCAAATTGAAAAGCTTGAAAAGCAACTCGATAAATTCACCGCGGAATTAAGTGAAGTGGAAGTGACCTTAGGTGATAACGAACTCTACAACGACGACAACAAAGCCAAGCTTAAAGAGTTATTAGCTAAGCAAGCAACGCTTACACCTAAACTTAACGACATTGAAGAAGAGCTACTTAAGGCACTTGAAGAAATGGAAGAAAAAGAGCAGGCATTCGCCGATGAACTTGCTCAATAGCGACCATTTTTGGCAATTTGCGTGCACCTTGTACGCAAAGCCTGAGCAACAAAAAACCTTGCTGGCACTACAAAACCAGCAAGGAAAAAATGTTAATTTATGCTTATTACTGCTTTATTTAGATTCATTAAATTTAAGTGTTAATGCCCAACAGTTAAATGAGTTAATAAATGTAACTAGTGAGTTTGATACTCACGCACTACAGCCTCTGCGCGCCGCACGCAGCTATTTAAAAGCTAATCAGAATACGTTAAGTGATTACGCCACAATACGCGAAGAGTTGCTAAGCGCTGAGCTGAAGCTTGAAAAACAACAGCAACATATGTTGATTGAAGCAGTAAATGAGTTTGAATTAGTCAAACATACAGAGCCAAACAATATTGAGCTATATGTGAAAGCCACTTAGGCTGCTACTTTTTGTGCCCTCTTCCACTGCTCATTCTCTTTTCTTTGTGCAAAAAACCTTTAAGTGATTTATTCACAAAGAGGTTAAGAGGCGCTTCGCTTTTAGAGGAAAACAAACTAAATTATTCAGGTAAAAATATAAATATTGAGCAGTTATTTGGCTCAAGTAGTTTATAGCTCTACCCTCATTTACTTCTCATTCTTTTCTCTTTGTGCAAAAAATCTTTAAGTGGTTTACTCAAAAAAGTTTAAAGCGCTACGCTTTTAGGTAAAGTGAAAAACTCTCTTAGCTCTCAGTGGTAATAACTTAGTAGCCCTTAAAACATGATCTAAATCAACTTAGCGTCACTCCTACAGCTGCTTAGAAAAATAACTTGATCTCGATCACGTTGCGACCTGCAAACACCGCCTATGATTAACCCATCAACAACGAGGGGAGCAACTCATGAACGTATTCTTTAGAGACTTTTTTACAGATCCAGTTTTATTTATGTCTTTTGGGTTTTTAACCATCGTTGTTTCTTTGTGTATCTTTTTTGCTTTTTTCTTTTTGAAAAAAATACATGACGCAGAAATTCCC
>NZ_JACJDN010000364.1:0-4065 GCF_014163565.1 Pseudoalteromonas sp. SR45-5
ACCAAGATGGTTTTACATGTTTAAACTAATTAGTCTTGAACACGTTCAAATACAGTTGCAATGCCTTGGCCTAAACCAATACACATAGTTGCTAAACCGTATCGTACATTTTTGTCTTCCATTAAGTGAATAAGCGATGTGCTAATACGCGAACCCGAACAACCCAGTGGGTGACCAAGTGCGATTGCGCCGCCATTTAAATTCACTTTTTCGTCAACAACATCCATTAACCCTAAATCTTTCATTACAGGTAATGATTGTGCTGCAAAGGCTTCATTAAGTTCTACTACGCCTAGGTCATCAATTGTAATACCGGCTTGAGCAAGTGCTTTTTTACTTGCTGGTACTGGGCCGTAACCCATAATTGATGGATCGCAACCAGCGACTGCCATTGCTTTAATGCGCGCACGAATTGGTAAACCAAGTTCTTTTGCTTTTTCTTCGCTCATTACTAACATTGCAGATGCGCCGTCAGAAAGTGCTGAAGAAGTACCGGCTGTTACCGTACCTGATGCAGGATTAAATACTGGGCGAAGCTTTGATAGACCTTCTACTGTTGTTTCTGGGCGAATTACTTCGTCGTCTTCAACTAAGATAAGCGAACCATCTGCATCGTGACCTTCCATTGCTAAAATTTCGCGACGGAAGCGGCCTTCAACAGTTGCAGCTTGTGCACGTTGATGTGAACGGTAAGCAAATTCATCTTGTTGCTCACGGCTAATGCCATGAAGCGTTGCAAGGTATTCTGCTGTTAAGCCCATAGAGCCAGACGCTTGTGCAATTGATGTTGCTAAGCCTGGGTGAAAGTCGTTGCCGTGAGTCATAGGTACGTGACCCATGTGCTCAACACCACCAATTAGGTAAGTGTCGCCAGCGCCTGTCATTATTGCGCGTGCTGCGTCATGCAATGCTTGCATAGAAGAGCCACATAAACGGTTAACCGTAACAGCAGGAACGCTGTGCGGAATACCGGCAAGCAATGATGCGTTACGTGCTACGTTAAAGCCTTGCTCTAATGTTTGCTGTACACAACCCCAATAAATATCGTCAATTGATGCAGGATCAACTGCAGGGTTGCGATCTAGTAAGCCTTTCATTAAATGTGCGCTTAAGTCTTCTGCACGTTTATGTTTGAATACACCACTTTTAGAGCGACCCATTGGTGTGCGGATACAATCTACAATTACTGGATTATTCATGATATTAACCTTCCACCTTATAGAAAACACGACCTTCTTCGGCCCACTTGCGAGTTTGTTCAGATACTTGGTAAATCGCACCTAGGTGAGCGTATTTGTCTGCTGCTGCAACAAAGTTAGCTAAACCAGTTTGATCTAAGTAACGGAACGCGCCGCCTCTAAATGGAGGGAAACCAACACCGTAAACTAATGCCATATCTGCTTCTTGCGGCGAGGCAACAATGCCTTCTTGCAAACACAGTAGCACTTCGTTAATCATTGGAATCATACAACGGTCGATGATTTCTTGTTTATCAAATTCTTTTGGTGCGTCTGTGATTGGGCTTAGTAGCTCAATTGCTGTCTCGTCATGAGACTTTTTAAGACGACCGCGACGATCTGTTTCGTATTTGTAAAAACCGGCTTTATTCTTTTGTCCAAAACGTTTTTCGTTGGCAAAAATAGTCACAGGGTCTTTATCAGCACGAGCCATACGCTCAGGGAAACCGTCAGCCATTACGCCAGTACAATGGAACGCTGTATCAATACCTACAACATCAAGTAGGTAAGCCGGACCCATAGGCCAGCCAAATACGTTTTCCATTACTTTATCTACTTTTGCAAAGTTAGCGCCTTCAACCACTAATTTGCTAAAACCTGCAAAGTAAGGGAATAAAACACGGTTTACAAAAAAGCCTGGGCAATCGTTAACAACAATTGGCGATTTACCTAATTTAAGCGCGTAATCAACTACTGCATTAATTGTTTTATCTGAGGTTTTTGCACCACGGATAATTTCTACTAATGGCATTTTTGGCACAGGGTTGAAAAAGTGCATACCACAGAAGTTTTCTGGCTTATCTAGCGCTTGTGCTAGTAAATCAATACAAATAGTCGATGTATTTGAAGTAAGTACAGTGCCTTCTGGCATGTTCTTTTCAAGATCAGCGAGTACTGCTTGCTTAACTTTAGGGTTTTCTACAACGGCTTCAACAATGATGTTGGCACTTTGTAGGTCTGACTCGTTAAGTGTTGGTTTAATTTTGCTAAGTGTTGCCAACATTTTTTCCATTGGCATGTGGCCACGCTTAACTTTTGCACCTAACAATTTAGATGCTTCACCCATACCTAAATCAAGCGCATCTTGTTGGATGTCTTTCATTATAATAGGTGTGCCTTTATAAGCAGACTGGTATGCAATACCGCCACCCATAATACCAGCACCTAATACAGCGGCTTGTTTAATTTCTACATCGCTGTGCTTAGCAAATTTACGTGCTTTACCTTTAATGTATTGATCAGCTAGGAATATACCAGTTTGTGCTGCTGCTTCTGGTGTACGTGCTAATTTAGCAAAGTTAGCGTTTTCGATTGCCATTGCTTCATCGCGAGTACAGTTTGCCGCTGCTTTAATAGTACGTACAGCCATAACCGGTGCAGGATAGTGGCCTTTGGTTTTACCCATTACCATACCTTCTGCCATAGCAAAGCTCATGCCTTGCTCAACACGGTTTAATTTAAGTGGCTGTAGTTTTACGTTGCGTTTTGCTTGCCAATCTAGCTTGCCAGCAATCGCCAGTTCAAGTGTTGATACACTTGACTCTAGAAGTTTGTCAGCACTAACTACCGCGTCAAACGCACCTACTTTAAGGGCATCTGCTGCGCGGTTTTCTGCGCCTGAGGTAATCCACATCATCGCGTTATCGGCGCCAATGATACGTGGTAAGCGCACTGTGCCACCAAACCCTGGCATTATGCCAAGTTTAACTTCTGGTAGGCCCATTTTAGCTGTTTCGCTTGCCACACGATAATCGGTAGCAAGTGCCCACTCACAACCACCACCAAGTGCCATACCGTTTATAGCGCTTAGAGTTGGGAATGGTAAATCTTCAATTGCATCAAAAACGTCGGTTGCGTTTTTGATCCACACTACTAATTCTTCTTCAGGTTTAGTAAATGTAGGTAAAAATTCGAAGATATCGGCACCAATAATAAAGTGGTCTTTATCACTGGTAAAAATCATGCCTTTGATATCAGTATTGGCGGCTAATTCTTTTAATGCTGCTGCGCAATCTGAAAGAGTTTTTTGAGATAGTGTGTTTACAGAACCTGTAACACAAAACTTAAACTCGGCGATGTTTTCCTTCAGGAAGCTAACTTCAAAGGAATCGCTTTTATATAACATTATTATTCTCCCTAGTTGACGAACTAAGACTGGTACGATGAGTTTGCATTTCAATCAGTGTGCTTGCTTTAAATTAAAAATGCAACGAAAAATTTAACTCGGTTACAATCGACTGGTTAAAATATAGCTGGTTTGGTGCTAAGGTGGTTGAAAAGTTTTTATTCACAACTTTAATTTTTATTAAAGGACATTATGAAAAAATATTTACTAAGTGTTGCGGCAGCTGCATTCATTTTTCCTCTTCATTCTGCCGAGGCAAGTAACGATAACGATGCATTTTTAGATGCCGAAAAAAAAGTAAGGTACGGCAGTTACCAAGACTTTAAACAAGCGGTTAGTAACCTAAATCATCCGTTAAAACCTTATGTTGAAAAAACGTATTGGCAACGCCATCCGAGCATTAAACATCAGGCAGAAATAGAAGAATATTTAAATATATACCAGCATACGCCGCTTGAGTGGCCGGTCCGTAAAGCGTGGTTAGAGTATTTAAAAGATAACAACGAAAAGGCGGCGTATATCCGCAACTATCGTGAAACGTCTAATACGGAGCTTACTTGTACTTATTTAGATTTTCAGCTTGATTTAGGTGCGCCCGAAAAGGCAATTCTAAATCAGGTGACCGACTTATGGGCTGTAGGTAAATCGCAACCTAATGGTTGTGATAGTTTATTTTCTACGTGGCGTAAAAAAGGCTACATG
>NZ_JACJDN010000365.1:0-4058 GCF_014163565.1 Pseudoalteromonas sp. SR45-5
AGCAAAAAATAAAAAACGCGTAAGTTAACCGGGTTACCTATTTTAATAACAAGAAAATAAATGAAAGCCACAGAAATAGAACAATTAGAATTATCAAATTCTGAAACCCGAGAAGTTATTACACCCTACGCTTTTAAAATTGACAGCGCTTTACTGGGCTTGCCTTTAGCTACACCTATTCAGCGTGCACTAGCGATTATTATTGATGTTGCACTGATATTTTTAGCGGCCAAGCTTAGCGCTGCTCTAATAGCATTTGTCGCGGCTATGGCCTTTTATAAAGGCACTGCACAGCAATACCTTCCAAAAATGTCGAATGTGTGGCGAAGAATCTTAAAAATAACGGCAGCAAGTATTTTATTTGTAAGCGCACTTACAGTGCTTTCAATTGGCATTGATTACCTAGAAGACGATAACGCTGATCAAGGTTTAGCTGTTCAGGGCGTAAAAATACAAGATGAAATTCAGCTTACCGCCACAGAAAAACAACAGGTAAATACTTATTTAGCGCAAACAGCTGATGAAAGCTGTGAGCAACCTTGCCAACAAAACGCGTTTGATAATTTAATTGGGCAAGTTCCCAAATTAGCAGAAATGGACGACCTACAAAGCCCACAACTTGCTACCGTACTTTTACAACTATTAGTGCTCAGTGAAAATAACGAAATAAAGCCTGCACAGTTAATAGAAGAAAAACCGGCACAAACAAGCACAAATAGTATTTTGCAGTGGAGCAAAGGCATTATTCAAGACTTAGGCTTAGGTTTTGGTTGGGCTGCTGTTTACTTTACGTTGTTCTCGTTACTTTGGCGCGGCCAAACACCGGGTAAAAAAGTATGTAATATTCGTGTTGTCGCCCTAAGCGGTGAGCCATTAGGTTTATTAGATTGTTTTGGTCGCTACGGCGGCTACGGTGCAGGCTTTGCCACAGGCTTGTTAGGGTTTTTACAGATATATTGGGACCCAAACAGACAAGCTATTCAAGATAAAATATCAGCGACGGTGGTTATTAAAGGTAACTTGAATCAACCTGTGAATGTTGAAACCGTTGTAGATGCAGTGAAAGAGTAATAAAAACTAACAAGATTATAAAAAAGAATAGCTATAAATAAAAAAAGGTCTAAAATTAGGGCTTAATTTAGTTCTTTTTAGGTGTTTTATGAGGCAAGTTTTAGCTGATTGTTCGGCAAGTATTTCAGAACTTAAAAAAAATCCAACAGCGCTTTTAAATGAAGCAGATGGCGCTGCAATAGCAATATTAAATCATAACAAGCCTGCAGCTTACTTAGTACCGGCACCAATGTATGAGCTAATTATGGAACAACTGGATGATTATGAACTAACTAAAGTTGTTGAGAGCCGCAGAGGCGATTTATCTCAAGCGGTTGAAGTCAGTACAGATGACTTATAAGTTAAAGTTTTTGCCTGCGGCGTTAAAGGAATGGGGGAAGCTAGCGGCCCCACTTAAAAGTCAGTTTAAAAAGAAGCTCATTGAACGCTTAGACAACCCACATGTGCCTGCATCCAAGTTGCGAGGCTTTGATAATGTTTACAAAATAAAATTGCGCACGGCAGGGTATCGCCTAGCTTACGAAGTTATTGAAGACGAAATTGTGGTCTATGTACTTGCAATTGGTAAGCGCGATAAAGATGCGATATATAAAAAGCTGATGAAACGTAGTAAATAAATGTCGCAAGGATGGATGGAAATCGCATTGGATATTTCGTGCGCTTAACTTATGCGTTATTATTTTTCCAAATCAGCTTGCTAATATCACTTAAAAATTCATTAGAAATACGAAAATCCTCGCTTTGCGAGACTAGATCCTCGCGATTCATTGTAATTAGTAATGATGCAATTATCTGTCGATGTACCTTAGCATAATATAGGGGGTTATCTTTTTTAGTACAGATTCTTGCTCCACCTTGAATAGATATTAAGTCTTCTTCAGGGATTTTTAGGAATGAGTCAAATACAGGATCTTTAGGCCCCAATATAGAGAGATCAACAAAGGTTTGGTTTATCCAGCTTTCTGTTAATTGCTTTCCTTTAGTTTTATTTCTAACATCATGGCCTCTTTGAATTATGTCTTTATAAAAGACTTGAAGTATTTGATTATGCGATTTTATTTCTTCAACTTCCTGATTACTTGGTTGATATTTCCCCCTGATAAATCTGCCGGCTGATAAATACTCAAGTATTAATCCTTCAGTGTAAATGTTGACCTTCATTTCTTCTTCAATTTTTTTTATTCTTTTTTCAAACCTTTCATATAACTGATAAAACTCTTGAGATTGAAGTTGCTCAGCTTGCGATTGAAAGACTTTTTCACTTAAGTCATTTGCTTGTTTTGAAATTAAGTAAGATTTATTCGCAATCAATATCGAAATCACAGACGTTAAAAACATTAACACGCTAATAATTGCTGAAAGAATATGCTCAGGTTTAAGTCCAAGTTCATTATCCACAATTAAGGCACTTGGGAAAAATGCAGCAATAAATACCAACATCAGCGCACAGCACATCAGCAGTGAAATGGTATTAGAGTTTTGAGGAATTGATTTAAAATACGGCACTTCTTCCATCCTTGAAAACGATGATTATTATCCATTAACTTGTTGGGTTTCGTGGCACTCAACCCAACCTACGAATAAACTGGCTTACGGCTTACGGCTTACGGCTTACGTCTTCTAGCAATACCTATAACTCCCAACAACAACACAAATCCCCACACAAACATGTTGCCGTATTGGCTGTACACGCTGTCGCCTTTTATAAGCTTAATTTTGGCTTTCAATATGGTAGCTTCAAACTGAGGCATGGTTTGTTGTGTGTGGCTTATAGGGTCGTATACGGCGCTTACACCATTGTTAGTAACACGCACTAGAGGGCGTTGTAGTTCGAGCGCGCGCATACGGGCTATTTGCATGTGTTGCAAAGGCCCAATAGAGTCACCAAACCAGGCATCGTTACTTACTGTAAAGAGTAGGTCGGAATCGCTTTTGTAATTACCGCGTACTAAGTCGGCAAAAACAATTTCGTAGCAAATAGCAGGGAGTAAGTTATAGCCATTGGCGCGTAAGTTGTTTTGCACTTTGTCGCCACGGGTAAACGATGACATAGGTAAATCGAATAATGGGGCAATAGGGCGCAAAAAATCTTGAAACGGTACAAATTCACCAATGGGTAATAGCTGGTGTTTTTGATAGCGGTTTTTATCAAGGTAATGGTAATGCCCATGCTCGTCGCCGCGTTCTTTATTACCGACCACAATAAGTGTGTTGAATATATTTTTGGTGTCTCGCTGGTAGTCAACAATACCGGTTACAAGGGCGGTGTTATTAAACGAGGCGGCACTGTCTAAATTGGCTAGGTAGGAATCGGCAAGCATTTCTATTTCAGGCACTGCGGCTTCTGGCCATACTATTAAGTCGGCATCCCAATGTGGACGTGTCATGTCTTGGTATTTGCTCATTGTGGTCCAAAACTCACTTGGCTCAAAGCGCAGATGTTGCTGTATGTTGCCTTGTACGAGCAATACTGACATGTTTTTATCTGTGTAATGAATGCTGCCTGTGGTATTTGCACCTGTAAAAATAAGCGCAACAGCTGTCGCAGTAACCGCCGGGGTTTTAAAATCTTTTTGGGTAAGTCTATATAGTGCAAAGCCTATAGCGACACAGGTAAGAGTTAAGCCAAACTCGCCAATATAAGGGGCGAGCAGCCTTAAAGGTCCGTCGGTTTGTGTGTAGCCAAAGCTTAACCACGGGAAACCGGTAAGTACGGTGCCACGTAAATACTCACTAATTGCAAAGCAGGCAATTAGTAATGCGCCAAAGCTTTTAGGGCCACTAGCAAAGCGTGTAGTTGCCCAAAAGGCAAGTGCGGGAAATAATGCTAAGTAGGCGCACAAAAAAGCCATTAACGAGAGCGACGCTATAAGCGGCATACCGCCAAAGGTGGCAATAGAAACATGTACCCAGCTTATACCTGCACCGAACCAGCCTAGGCCAAATATAAAGCCATATTTAGCGGCGGTTTTTGCGTGTGCTTTACC
>NZ_JACJDN010000366.1:0-4049 GCF_014163565.1 Pseudoalteromonas sp. SR45-5
CCAGTACTTCGCTTAACAAAGTACAAAATTTAGGAGGATGTCATGTTTTTTTGTATTTAATTGATAAGCCACTGTAATGCTTAAGTTGGTAATTTAATAAATTGTGCTATCTTTTTACTATCTACATTATAAAAATACGAGCTAACATGTTGTTCCGAGGTACAATTGCCATAGCAATATTGGCAATTTCTGCTGCTAATAAAACCTATGCAAACGACATAGACGTGCAATTTAGTGGTTTTGCATCCTTAACACTCAGCTACACGGACGATTCAGATATTGGCTTTGCATCGAGTTATTCAAATGTCAACGAATCTGGTTTTTCAGCAACGCGAGATTCAATTTTAGGTGGGCAGGCTAATATATCACTCTCAAAAAATTGGGACTCTGTGTTTCAAGTAGTTATTCAAGATCATGCCTTTAAAAGCTTTGATAATTTTTTAGAGCTCGCCTTTGTGCGCTATCGCCCTACCCGTCATTGGGCTATTCGTGCAGGCAGGTTAAATAGCGATCTTTACTTACTATCGGAATACCCTTACGTAGGATATGCCTATTTATGGGTGCGCCCGCCTCATTCGTACTACTCGTTTGCAAACATTGCAGGAAATTTTGATGGTGTAGATGTGGAATACAGCAAAGCCATTAACGATGGCTTCTTACGCTTAAAACTCGCTTATGGTAGCTCCACAGCAAAGATACAAGCCTATAATGACGACTTTTTTATTGATTTTGATAACTTAACAACCCTTAGTGCAACATACTCTTTAGATGCATGGACTATGCGTTTTTCATTATCAAGGTCAAACTTTGGCGATTATAAACTAACCGCGTTGGACGAATTTATAACCGCACTCGATTTAGTACCACAAAGTATATGGCCGCAAGCACAAAGTATATCTAACAAATTTAACACCAAAGGCAACAGCATAGAATACGCAGCCTTTGGCGTTACTTACGATAATAATAATTGGCTTATTCAATCTGAGTTAGGTATTTCAGAATCCGATTGGATAATAGCTCCATCTGTATTTAGCACTTATATTAGTGCGGGTTACAGAGTAGATGATGCAATATTTTACACAGGCTTTACGGCAGCTAAAAATCGCCATGATGTAGTTGAAGTAAACAGCCCTATTTTTCCACCAGGTACTCCTGAGCAGTTTTCAGTACCCATACAACAACTCGCGGTTGCCACTCAATCTTCAGTTCAAATTACAAATGTTCACCAGCACTCTATTAACGTAGGCGTAAAATGGCATTTTTCGGATCGTTTAGTATTTAAAGCGCAGTTAGACCGCTTTGATATAAAGCCTCAAGGTGCGGGGCTATGGAGCCTTAGTAATCCTGCTGATGCAAATAAAAGCAACAAAGTACATATACTCAGTTTAAATGCTAGTATGGTGTTTTAGTTATGATAAGCGCTCGTAATCTAGGTCTTAATGTAATGCTCCCCTTATGCCTGCTTTTTGTGAGCTTTTATGCTAAATCTACAGAGTTTGTTGTAGTGGTAAATAAAAGCAACGCAATTAACGCATTATCAAAACGGGAAATAATTGATATTTACATGGGTAGGTATTTAACTTTTCCTGATGGTGAAACGTCAAAGCCACTCGATTTGCCCGCCCAATCAGCATTAAAAAACGATTTTTACTTAAAACTGGTCAATAAAGACGAGCAAAAAATAAATGCGTATTGGGCCAGGTTGTTATTTTCAGGGCGCGCAAAGCCACCCACGCCTTCAACATCGGTAGAAGATGCAATAAATAAAATTGCAGCATCACAATTTGCTATTGGCTACATTCCGCTATCGCAAGTTACAGATGCAGTAAAAGTGGTATACACATTTGATTAAAATTATTAGCCAAAAACTCTACATACGCGTCGCTATATCAATTGCGTTAGTTGCTATTGTTGTGTCTTTAGTCTCGTCTATGCTCTCTTATTACTCAGGCTTTAAAGAGAAAAAAAACACAAATTACCTACTTGTTCAACAGTTAGCGCAAACAATGGAAAAAACAGCCGCTATTGCCGCTTACTTAAATGACAAAGAATTAAGCCAAGAAATTATTAACGGCCTACTCAGTAACGACTTAGTGCAAGGCGCAAGCCTAGAAGGAGAAGTAAACCCTAAAGGAGAGATGGATTTATTTATTGCAAAAGGCTCTACTAACAAAAAAAATGAAGCTGTTTTAATTAAATTAGTTCACCCTTTTATAGAAGACACTTTTATAGGTGTACTTGCCATATACCCTGACGATAACTTTATTGAACAACAAGCACAGTCAGCGCTTATAAAAGAATTTATCTTAATGCTGATTCAATCCATTGTTATCGCATTTTTTGTATCGCTGGTAGTTCAGCGCTGGCTTACACAACCAATTCAAAACCTAACCGACAGCTTTGCTAAAATAAATCCAAGCGAGCCAGAAACCCTTAAAATGCTAACCTTCAAGCAAGGCAAGCGGGACGAAATAAGCCGTTTAACCCAAGGTATAAATGCCTTAATGCACGAGCTACATTTAACTATTAGTAATGAGCAAACACTGCGTAAAAAAACTCAAGAGCTAGAAGCTAAATTTAGACTTATTTTTGAACAAGCCAGCGCAGGTATTTGTTTACTCGATGACAAAAACATTATCACCACCTTTAACCCTGCATTTAAGCATTACTTTACCGTACCCGGCGAAGAAGAATTACCAACCTTGCATTTTCCTGAGTTACTTAGCAATGTAGACGAATTACAAAGCCTACTGGCAGATATTCGCTCTGCTAAAAACCCACCACAAACCACCTTAGATGTAGAGTGTAAAGTTGGCTATAAAACGGTATGGTTTCATTGTTTATTTGTAAGGTTAACAGACCAAAGAGATACCAAACGAAACCCCAAACAAGAGCAGCTAGTAGAAGTAATTTTACACGATGTAACCGAGCGCGCAGAACGCGAACAGCAAACCCGCTTTGAAGCCGATCACGACCCACTCACTGGCTTATTAAACCGACGCGCCGGTGAAAAACGCCTTAAAAAAGCACTACGTGAATGTATTAAACATAATGAACATTTAGTGCTTATGATGATTGATTTAGATAAGTTTAAACCCATTAACGACACCTACGGACACGAAGCCGGCGACAAAGTGCTAATTGAAATAGCGCACAGATTTAAAACACTTTTTCACGAAAAAAACGATATGTGTATCCGCCTAGGCGGTGACGAATTTATTGTTGCAAGGCAAGTTAATACCTACAACAAAGCAACAACGCGTGAGCAATCCATCGCTTTGTTAAACGAGTTACAACAAGACATTTATATTTCACAAAATAAAACATGCGCCGTAGGTGCAAGCATAGGAATTGCAATAGCCCCATATGATGGCAATGAACTACATCAATTAATGCACAACGGTGATAAAACTCTTTATCACGTAAAAGAAACAGGCCGAGGGAAAGTTGCCTTTTATGACGATATAAAAAATTAGATGGCGTGAATTAGTAACTACATAGTAAATGCTATAATGTTTTTATGGCTTTCAAATAGTCTTTATTATAAAAGTACGCTGCTAAACCAAAGTAAATAACAGGACCAAAATAAGCGATTGGGAAGTGAGCATAAATACTAAGATAGATAATCGATAAAATAAAAAACAGACTCATGCTAAAGCAAACCACTGCCAAAAGCCTGCCTAACCAACATATAGATTGGGCTGCAATATTTAAAACAAACAAGCTAATAGCACCAAGTATTACATACACTAAAGTGTTTAAATCTTCCCCATGCGCTAAACCATCTTCGGTATAGTACATCATGTAATGAGCAAGCGGAGTCAGTGCTAATAAAGCCCAGAAACCATAACTGCTCCAAGTTGATGAGACAAAATAGTTACTACCAATGTCAGGCGCAGGAAACGATGCTTTATATCTATTTTGGTTCATGTGGATTCCAGTTAAGCCGTTTTATATAAGTCGATAGCTAGGCTTTTATTTAAAACACAAAAGGCCAATAGACAATAAAAACTGTCCGTATTATTGATTTTTATAAAAAAATTACAACT
>NZ_JACJDN010000367.1:0-4045 GCF_014163565.1 Pseudoalteromonas sp. SR45-5
TTGAATCGTTTGCATTAAGGATAATTTTAGAAGTCATGGCTAAGCCTTATAATAGTTAAATACAAATAAACTATTACAAGCTTAATGCCAAAGTATAAAGCACTGTTTTATATAGACTTAAACATACAATTACATTGTAAAATGGTAATTAAATTACTTTTATGTAAATAGAATTACCATTCAATGAGCTATAGATATAAGTTTATTTATTCGTTATGTCCTTTCGTAAATTTGTGTTCTGCTTAAAGTGTGAACGGCTTGATAAAGAGCCATATTAAACACACTTAACTCGCCAATTACCCCAGGACCGATATCTGCACTATAAATTGAGAGTGAGTTTGTAAAATCAATTAAATTCACTTCAATCTTATTATTAACTACAACCTGAATATATTGGCTTTTATTCACTTCGTTTATACATTTGAGAAACTCACTAGAATCCACCTCAAATAGCACACCTAAATACCTACAGAGTTCAAATGTGTGCCTGCCTTCAATAACTATATCGTTATTTAATACTGCATCTATAAAGTCTGGTGCTAACTTATTAAGTGGTTCAAGTGCATGCTGATGATTTTTAACTAAGCTAAAAAATACATCACGGAGACAGAGTAAATGCTGGTACACATAAGCCGACATTTTCACCTGACTTTGAAAGGGTCGCTTAAACATTGCTTGAATGTTTATCTCTTCTGTTAACTCAACGCCTGAATTTAGCTCTAATACTAATTCATGCTTAGCATTTTGCTGTCTAACTTTAACTGCTCTGACGTAAGGCCTAACAAAAGTAAAATTAAGTTCAATAAACTCTTCTGTAATGTCTATTTCTATAAATTTTTTATCATTACTAATAATTGACGCAATATCTAAGCTCTTAAAAAAATCAGCTTCAGATTTAACGTCTATAAGTTTACTTTCTAATTGATTTATTTTGCTTTGTTGATCTTCAAATCTAACTGTTAGTTGACTGATAACATCTTTTAAACCTAGCTCATTAATTAATGTTTTAGTATAAACTTTATCTTTATTATCAAGTAAATCTATTAACCAAGTTTCATTGCTTTGAAATAATGTATTGTTAGCAACGTTACCAAACTTATTTAATATGCTTAGGTTTCTAACTGTTGGGTTATTTTTGTAATTCCAATACAAAGTTCCCACATTGCTGCAACCAACGTTATCTAAGTCATGTACTCTCAACTCTTTGATCATTTCTTCTATTGGTTGCATCGACTGCTCCACTCGCAACGTTAATATTAAATAAGACCGATATTTAAACAGCTCAAATCTATTCTTTTTTCACACTTAGCTTGTATATCAAAAGGCACAACCCACAGCTTCAATTTTCCGTCTTTGTAATTAAAACTATGCGGGAATGCACTGCTAAACACGTCTGTTTTTGGGTAAATAAGAACTAAACTCCCCTTACCATTTAAGTAAGTATGACCATATCCAAGCATTTGATAAAAATCGGCCTGAGAAAGCCCAAACTTGTCTTTTCGTTTAGAGTTTTTCTCATTTATTAATTTCCATTTTGTATCAAGCACAATGTCATGATTTTTATCAGTATCACCTTTGCGTGAGATATATAAGTCCGGTTTTAGTAAAAAATAAGGTGTATTACCATAACCAACTAAAGACTTAGTACTCACCTGAGCAGACACCTCACCAAAGCCCGTAATATGGTTTTTTAAATACTGAGCTACATAACTTTCAAACACCGCTTCCATAGGAAACAACAACGAAAATGCATTGCTCTTGCCCTGCAAAGTTAACGGAGAAAACCCATCAATAATTAGCTTTGTCCACGCCAGTGGGGCTTCGTAATACTTCATTCCTCTATCTAGCTTAACGCTGGCAAAGTCATTTTTTACATTATTACTTAGTGGTATGTCTGCAAAAGCAAATAACAGCTCTTGCAGTAGTTTTTGGTTATTAGCACTACGGCTATAGCCTTTAACCTTTACAAGTGCCGTGTGTATTAACCGGTTAATCGGCCTATTTTGTAAATACTCTTCGTACTCAACATAAAACTTATGTTTATTAATAAAGTTATGCTTAACTTGTTTACCTACCAAAAGCTTACCTTTTAAAAAGGCAACGTTATCTTCTTTTAGTACATAGTCACTTTTAAACCCACGCTTTATTAAGGTATTTACAGAGGCTAAAAACTGACTAATAAAAACCTCTAGTAAAGGTATTTTATTTTCAGCTAAATTAGCGTTATTGGTTTGTAAGTGCCTAAACTGCTTAACTGATTTAAGCATCATTAGTAATGACGCGCGCGAGGCACTGTCATCACTATATTTAGCTACTTTAGGTAATACTTCTATTTGGGTTCCATCGGGAGTAAAAATCACACCTGCATAGTTTTTAACTTGTAATACCTCACAGTTATCAACTTGTCTTAAGCGCATAAATCGACTTTCTGAGTCATCACATAAACATAAGCTTTTTAAATAGTCATATGCACTTTGTGGAATAACCTCTACCCGACTAGACATTTGAGCTTTTTCACAAAAGCCCAAATACCCAAACTCAAAAACAGTAGTTTGCTTTTTTACTTCCGGCATTACTGAGCACTCGAAGCTGTATCTTCGTTTTCTTTGGTATTGCTTGTATCCACTAAGCTATTAAGCATTTTATCGTCATAAATAGCTTGATAGGCTGTCGGGTTATTCCATACTGAACCATGAGCATTAAAATCAGCTAAAGTGAAAGTTGTTTTTGTGTCTTCGTAGGTCTCTAAGCCATGATTTTCACCAAAAATATCAGTATATTTTTCGTTTTTCGATTCCACAAAAATATATTGTTGAAATCCATCTTTGTCTTTTCGGTTGTCACCTAAAACTAAGCGAATTTTATTCCAGTCTTCAAAAAAATACTCTTCAAGTAACGGTATGATTTTATTTTTAAACGTGTTTTTAAGTTCACTAAAGGCTTTTTCTTCAGTATTATCGTCACTATTTAAAGCGTCTAAAACAGGAATTAAAAAAGCATGCCCTAATGTATGCTCTCTGTCATATAGCACTTCGATCCGCTTATTCATTGTTTTAAGTAGCTGTTCTAGGTGAATCCCTTTAACCACTTTGTCTTTAAACAACTCAGGCTGTGGCATCATTTCTATAAAATCAAAACGGCGACGCAATGCAGTATCCATCATTGCTAACGACCTATCAGCCGTGTTCATCGTGCCAATAATATAAAGGTTATCAGGGACTGAAAACACGTCACCCGAGTATGGCAAAACAGTATCTAACTTTTCGTTTTTACCAAGTCTTTTCGAAGGCTCAATAAGTGTAATTAGTTCGCCAAATATTTTTGAAATATTGCCTCGATTTATTTCATCTATAATTAAAACAAAGTTTTTGCGTTCAATATTATTTGACTCAGTGGGTGAAACTAAATCCTTTAAGTACGAAACTAGAGGCCGATAATAAACACCTAGCCCAGATTTGTATTCTCGCTCACCATTAAAAATCGCTCTTAAAGTATTTATACTCAGAGTATGATCTTTACTACCCCCCTGTTTTTCGAAGAATATTCGCTTGTCATTAAAATCGATTACTTTAAATGACGCCTTAGACATTGGAACTTCAACAAATTCTCTCTCAGCTAATTCGGCGCAAAATGCTTCCCAACAACTATCAAAGCTATGTTTTGTGGTTGATTCTTGAAAGGTTCGATATTTAGTTGCTTCAATTACAATTTGTTTAAATACGCCATCTTCAACATCATAGGAAATACTGCCGTTATCGCTAGATGCTTTAAGCCCTTCAACAAACTCTTCATAACCAAAACTCTGATGGAATGTTAAAAATCTAATTTGACCATCTTGCTTAAGCTCTTCGTAATACTCTTTATAAGTTGCTCTTAAGTCCTGGTCATTTTCTACTTTTTGAGCAAAATAAGGATCAACTGCATCAACGGCTAGCTTAACGGTATTAAATGTTTTCCCAGTCCCTGGTGGGCCATATAAAATAGAATTAAGTGGTGCTAATTCAACAGGTTCATTTATAGGGGGAGCTTCTAATTCACTATTTTT
>NZ_JACJDN010000368.1:0-4042 GCF_014163565.1 Pseudoalteromonas sp. SR45-5
TAAAACGCCGCGCACTTAACCTACGCGCTTTTAAGCTCGAATCTTTTAAATGCCCTAACCTTATGGCTAAATCAAATCCGCCCTCTAATAAGTTTTCTTGCTCGTTACTTAGTGTGGCAACAACTTCTACCTCGGGATGCTCCTTCATAAAATTATGCACTATGGGCATAATAAAGCTCTCTCCGTACATAACTGGTGCTGTGAGCTTTATTTTACCTTTAGGCGTACTTTGTTGCTGAGCAAGGCCTTGAGTTGCCTCGTCCATAGCGTGTTGTAAGTGCTTTATTTGATGTAAGTACACTTCACCTTCTTTAGTTAAAACCACTTTACGAGTAGTACGAGTTAAAAGCTGGGTATTTAAACGTTGCTCAAGCGCCGTAACATGGCGGCTAATATGCGCAACCGAAAGCCCAAGCATTTTTGCAGCCGCAGTAAAGCTGCCCTCTTCACCAACCGCTATAAACTCATCAATTCCATCCCAACGTGCCATTATTACCATACTGTAAAAGTGTTTTAATAAAATTGAGATTATCATTATTTGAGAAACAAATACAATAAGCCCATCACCCAAGCAAATTGGGTCTACAATTATTTTTTAATAGCCAGTTAAAGGAAATAAAACACATGTCTGAATTTATTAAATCAAAAGCTGCCATTGCTTGGGGTCCTAATCAACCACTTAGTGTTGAAGAAGTTGATGTGATGATGCCTAAAAAAGGCGAAGTTATGGTAAAAATTACCGCTACAGGTGTGTGTCATACTGATGCATTTACATTATCAGGACAAGATCCTGAAGGCATATTTCCTGCTATTTTAGGTCACGAAGGCGCTGGTGTTGTCTATGCAGTTGGCGAAGGCGTAACGAGTGTTGAAGTGGGGGATCATGTTATTCCTTTATACACTGCAGAATGTGGCGTATGTAAAATGTGTACTTCAGGTAAAACTAACCTGTGTTCAGCCGTGCGCGAAACACAAGGGAAAGGCCTAATGCCAGACGGCACTACACGCTTTTTTAAAGATGGCCAACCAATTTATCACTACATGGGTACATCAACGTTCTCTGAGTACACTGTATTGCCAGAAATCTCACTTGCTAAAGTAAATAAAGAAGCATCACTAGAAGAGATTTGCTTACTAGGCTGTGGTGTAACAACGGGCATGGGCGCAGTTACCAACACAGCTAAAGTAAAGCCTGGCGACACTGTTGCTATATTTGGCTTAGGCGGTATTGGTTTGTCTGCGATTATTGGCGCAAAAATGGCTGGTGCAGGTCGTATTATCGGTGTTGATATAAACACCACTAAATTCGATTTAGCTACAAAACTAGGTGCTACTGATTTAATTAACCCAAAAGATTTCGACAAGCCAATTCAAGAAGTTATTGTTGAAATGACAGATGGCGGCGTTGACTACTCGTTTGAATGTATCGGTAATGTTGACGTAATGCGCTCAGCGCTTGAGTGTTGCCACAAAGGTTGGGGTGAGTCGGTCATTATTGGTGTGGCAGGTGCAGGCCAAGAAATATCAACCCGTCCGTTTCAGCTGGTAACTGGGCGTGTATGGCGTGGTAGTGCATTTGGTGGCGTTAAAGGCCGTTCACAACTCCCTGAAATTGTTGAGCGTTACATGGCAGGTGAATTTGCTCTTAGCGACTTTATTACTCACACAATGAGCCTTGAAGATATTAACGAAGCGTTTGATTTAATGCACGAAGGCAAAAGTATTCGTACAGTCATTCATTACTAATAAACTGCATTCGTAAAATAGCTTATTAATAAGCCGTAATACTTTTAAGTTTACGGCTTTTAAGGATTAAGTATGTTAGAAAATATCTCAAGTGTAAAAGTGTCTGGCGGTTGGCATAAGCAATATACTCACAGCTCGCAAAGTACACATTGCACTATGCGCTTTGCCGTATTTTTACCACCTGGCGCAAGTGAAGCAAATAAAGTACCGGTACTTTATTGGTTATCGGGATTAACCTGTACCGACGAAAATTTTATGCAAAAAGCCGGTGCATTTAAAAAAGCAGCAGAGCTGGGTATTGCTATTGTAGCGCCTGACACTAGCCCGCGTGGCGAAAACGTACCCAATGAAGACAGCTACGACTTTGCACAAGGCGCAGGCTTTTACGTAAATGCCACGCAAGCTCCTTACAACACCCATTTTAATATGTACGATTATGTTGTTAGTGAATTACCAGCATTGATAGAGCAACATTTTCCGGTAACAAGTACAAAAGCAATTAGTGGTCACTCTATGGGCGGGCACGGTGCATTAATGGTCGCACTTAAAAACCCGACTGCTTTTGTAAGTGCCTCGGCTTTTAGCCCTATTGTAAATCCGATTGAATGCCCTTGGGGTGTAAAAGCATTTACTGGTTATTTAGGAAATGATAAAGCGCTTTGGAAGCAATACGACAGCTGCGAGCTGATGAAAAACGCAGAGCAAGCTCATTACTTACCCATGTTAGTGAGTCAAGGTGATGCCGATGGTTTTTTACAAGAGCAACTTAAGCCAGAAAACTTAGTCGCTATTGCTGATAAAAAAAGCTACCCGCTTACACTTGAAATGCAAGCAGGCTACGATCATAGCTACTTTTTTATAAGCAGCTTTATTGACCAACACTTATTATTTCATCATCAGTTTTTAACTGCTTAGCCTTATTAGTGTGTAGAGATGACTTTTCTACCTCTACACACTCTTTTAGACTTTTAGTGACCTGCCTACATACTTGCGTAGTAGTGCTTTCCCCTTTAACTAGGCTAACAAGAGCCGAATCTATCTTTAATCCCATATCAGTAAAGTTAAATCCGTTTTTATCTGTAGGTACTGGCTCTAGTGGGTTTTTATAAGGTGTTGACTGCGCCGGGCTAATACTATTTTTATCATTACGCGCCTGAGATTGTGCTTGCCCATCAATAATAGCGCCCGCAACTGTACAGCCAGAAAGGCAATAAAAAAACAAAAGTACAATAATTGTTTTCATCATTCATCCTTAACAAAATATTACCTAAATTGTATACGTTTTTTATTGTAACTCTGTAAAAAAATGTAAGTATTACTACCTAAAATCATTTATAAACTTTCTTGTAACACCCACCAGCTGCAATATAAAAAATGGCGACCCTAAATAACCTAAAATTTTATTAATGGTAGGTTGTAAGTGTTCTGTGAGAAGTTCAGGAAATAAAAAAGCAAAAACAGATAACCCAGCGCAAAATAGTAACGCTGTTTTTTCAAGTTTAGTGGGTGTGATTAATGTTTTATTTAAAGGCAAAAGGTTCACATAGGTGTCTTTTAGGTATGATAAAAGAATACGGGGCTTTAAAACTCAGATCAAATTAACTATCGCGTAAAATAGTAATAAAAACATGTAAAAGTTTCCTCAATAATTTTTATTAAACTCAGCTTCCTACAATAAACCATTGATTATTAGTTATTTATGCAATGGCCCACTGTTTGCTTATTATTAACAAAATTAACCCGCATAGGCTCAATAATGGAAATTAATTTACAGTGGAATGAAATCATCGATAACTTAATACATTTAGGTATTGCCTACCTACTTGCGCTACCTATGGCTTACGACAGAGAGCGTAGCCATGATGGTGCAGGCCTTCGTACCTTTCCTCTTGTTGCTGTTGCATCGTGTGGGTATGCATTAATAGCGATGTCGGTTTTAGATGGCGCAGAAGCTCAATCTAAAATGTTGCAAGGCATCATTACTGGCATTGGTTTTATTGGCGGTGGCGCAATTTTGAAAAATAACAAATCAACCTCCGGTACAGCAACCGCAGCCAGTATTTGGAATATGGGCTTAATTGGTATAGCTGTGGCCTATAGCCGTTACGAAATAGCCATTTTGCTTGCCATTATTAATTTTATAACGCTAAGGTATGTAAAAAAGTTTAAGTGATAATTGGCTGTATTATTACAAGTAATGCGAGCAAATATTGGTCGTATTACGTGTGTATAATCACTGGTAAAATATAAATACACGATTTCAATTTGATACAATATAACATATAATAAATACAGT
>NZ_JACJDN010000369.1:0-4036 GCF_014163565.1 Pseudoalteromonas sp. SR45-5
GTTAAATCGGTGAACTATTACAAAAAAACAAACTTAATCGTTTAAGTTTTTAGGGGGGTGGTATATAGTAAAAAAGCTAACATAATGTAGCGCGGGCATTATTACGCCCGAATTTCCTGGCTAATTCCAGAAGACAACCTTTGTCCGAATCGATTTCGCTATAAAAGTCACATATATTCAAGTGAATACAACTGGTTTTCACTGAAAATAATTGATTTAGACTAGGATAACAGGGGTCTTATTTCGCTGAGGCCATCCTTTTACGGAAAACAATTTTTAATTTAGTGAGAAGATATTGATGAATAGTAAAATAGGTAAATCGACAATCCCAATTCTGTGTTCATTTCTGGGCTTAACAACGGCAGCTGTTGCAGAACCTTATCTACAGCCGGGTCCCGAGCCGACATTTCACACCCAAGAGGCATTTGCACCTGAAAGTAATTTCACTGCGAAGTGGACGCGGGCTGATGCACGCCAAATCAAGCGAATGTCTGATCCGACGGCTGGTTCACGTCAGAATTCGATGCCTGAAGAATACACTATGCCTGACATCCCGCAGAACTTCCCTGACATGTCGAACGAACAGGTCTGGGTATGGGACTCTTGGCCTCTGACTGACGAGGATGCTAATCAGTACAGTGTCAATGGACAGGAAATCATTTTTTCTTTAGTAGCCGACCGTAGCCTTGGCTTTGATGACCGCCACGTTTACGCAAAGATCGGCTACTTCTATCGGCCGGCTGGGATTTCCGCTGACCAACGCCCCGAAAATGGTGGTTGGACCTATGGTGGTCTCGTGTTCGATGAAGGTGTCACCGGTGAAATTTTCGAAGACCAGTCTTACAGCCACCAGACCCAGTGGTCAGGCTCGGCGCGTATTTTTCCGGGTGGCGAAATAAAGTTATTTTTCACAGATGTTGCCTTCTACCGTGATCAAGACGGTGGACCGGACATCAAGCCTTACGACTCTCGGCTCGCGCTAAGCGTAGGCCATGTGCATGCTAATAAACACGGCGTGAGATTCACCGGTTTCAACAAGGTTACGTCGCTACTCGAGGCTGACGGCACTTACTACCAAAATGCTGAGCAAAACCCTTACTATAACTTCCGCGACCCGTTTACTTTCGAAGATCCGGCTCATCCAGGTGAGACCTATATGGTATTTGAGGGCAACTCGGCCATGGACCGGACAACTGCACAGTGTGATGCGGACGACCTTGGCTACCGGGACGGCGACCCTTATGCAGAAACCGTAACCCAAGTGAATGCATCGGGTGCGCCCTTTCAGATCGGTAACGTCGGTCTGGCAAGGGCTACGAACGACGACCTAACCGAGTGGGAATTTCTGCCGCCTATTCTATCTGCAAACTGTGTCACCGATCAGACTGAACGACCGCAGATCTACCAACAAGATGGCAAGTACTACCTTTTCACGATTAGCCACAGCACCACATACGCAACAGGTATTACTGGCCCCGAGGGCGTATATGGTTTCGTAGGCAACGGTATTCGCAGCGATTACCAGCCGATGAACCAGGGATCCGGACTAGTGCTGGGTAACCCAACGAACCTCAACTACTGGCCGGGTAGTCCGTTTGCGCCAGACTATAATCAGCACCCAGGTCAATTCCAGTCGTACTCGCACTACGTGATGCCTGGTGGCTTGATCCAATCGTTCATCGACACGATCGGCACTCAAGAAAATTTTCGTCGCGGTGGGACGCTTGCACCTACAGTCAGGATAGAAATCAACGGCGACTCGTCAGAGGTTGATTATTCCTATAGCGTAAATGGTTATGGGCTAGGTGGTTGGGCCGATATCCCTGCAAACCTTAATGTGAATTCGGGTGGACAGATCAAGCCTCTAAAGAAATAGCTTTAGTAAATTAATCTATACAGCCCTTATCGGTGGGAAGAGGAGATGGCGATGTACCGGCGTATCCTCTTCTCCCTTGTTTGTAAATGGCAAATAAAGGTATGCTCGACTTATTCGACAGTCTCTCGAACTGTCGCTCTGTTTTTTTGTTTTACAGCAGTGATTTCTGAAGCACTGCATTTCCTTATTTTACAAGTTTTTCGTACTGCCCAATATCATCTATCATGCTCAATGAGTACCTTTGCGCAATTACATTGCTTTGTAATCGGTGCTCCAATAAGGGGAATTATGAACCACAATCTTATTTTAATATTTGCAAGTCGCTGGTCTATGACAATTTGCGTGTTGGTCGTGTTGTTCTGCTCAGGAATGTCGCTGGCCGTCGAATTAGGTTCTGAAGCAGCGTTCAGCTCTTCACCGTTGCCTCTGTTGACAGAAGAAGCATCTAAATACAAGCGCCCAGCTAATTGGGCGAGATATCGGCCCGCGGTGCACCTAACCCCCGCCAAACACTGGATGAACGATCCCCAGCGTCCAATTCTGATTGACGGTATCTGGCACTACTATTACCTCTACAATGCCGATTATCCCATAGGAAACGGTACTGAGTGGTACCACGCGACCTCGGTTGATCTTGTGCACTGGCAAGATCACGGTGTGGCAATCGACAAATACAAGAACGGCCTCGGCGACATTGAAACCGGTAGCGCAGTAATTGACATCGATAACACTGCAGGCTTCGGCCCTGGCGCTGTAATCGCCATCATGACTCAACAACACGAGGGTGTACAGCGCCAGTCGCTCTTTGTCTCGACTGACGGCGGCTATCGATTTAAGGCGTACCACGACAATCCTGTCATGGACAACCCTGGATCCGAGCATTGGCGTGATCCTAAGATCATCTGGGACGACACGCGTAATGAATGGCTGATGGTGCTGGCTGAAGGTCATAAGATCGGCTTTTACACGTCGCCCGATTTGAAGCATTGGAAGTATCAGTCTGGGTTCGAGCGCGACGACCTTGGGATTCTGGAATGTCCCGACCTATTCCAAATGTCGGTCAACGGTGACAGTGCAACTACACGATGGGTGCTGGCAACTGGCGCGAACGGCTTTAAAAAAGGAATGACCACGGGAACCCTGTACTGGACCGGAGTATGGGACGGAAAAAATTTCACCGTGGATAGCGATGAACCTCAATGGCTAGACTTCGGCGCCGACTTTTATGCCGCAGTGACATGGGAAGACCCTCGCCACAATGACGCCGAACGCCTTGCTTCTCGCTATGCCATTGGTTGGCTCAATAACTGGGCCTACGCCACCAAACTCCCAACCGATGAGTGGCACGGGGGGGCCAACTCGATCGTACGGCGCATCATGCTACGGTCTGTAGACGGTAAGCCGCAGCTTGTCTCGCAGCCCATCAATGCGATCGACAAACTTGAGGGTAATACAGTAGCTCGATCCAATATTCGGGTGATGGAAGCGTCGAAGATGGCACTTCCTCAGCCTCAATCCGATGCCTACCGACTCAGGGTTAAGATTGACGCTGACTCAGATGCTAAAGAGATCCGCTTCCGTCTTAAGGAAGGCAATGGGCACTTTTCTGTCGTTGGATACAACTTTGCGAATGACACTGTTTTTGTCAAACGCGATAAGGATGCTATAGCCAATGCGATGCCCAAAGTTTACCGCGAGGTTCGAAAGTCCCCCGTACAAGCGCGCGATGGCTTTGTCATGCTGGATATCATTGTAGATACAACATCCATTGAGGTCTTTGTAAATAACGGCGAAGTTGTACTTTCAAACCTTGTATTCGGCGCTCCCGGTGCAAATGACCTATCGGTCGAGTCAATTGGAGGAAATACGGAACTGAGTTTATTTGAGCTAACCCCTCTCAAGGTTGCCCCGGTCACTCGCAGTAAAGGTAATGCGGGCTTGGGCCCTACTCCGTGAAATTTAGCCTAGATTGTATTTTAAGATGTTGCTGGTTATTGTGTGATTCATAGGTATCGTTTCAATATACTATCTCTCTATGAACAAAGAAACTCAACAGCTATTAAAGTGGATTGAGCTTTAAGAAAAAACAATGTTGTGGGTCTAGTTTGACGTCGTTGGTATATCTAGACCTACTCTTCAAATTGCTACCAGCGATACATA
>NZ_JACJDN010000036.1:0-13790 GCF_014163565.1 Pseudoalteromonas sp. SR45-5
CTCAAATTCCACACATAAAAAAACGGCGCTAAATTTAGCACCGTTTTTATAAGTAATAAGAAAAAGTTTACGCTTTTTTCTCTTCACAACTTGCTAGGTATTCGTCAAACGTACCTTGGAAGTCGATTACTTTTTTATCTTTAATATCAATGATACGTGTAGCTAATGACGATACAAACTCACGGTCATGGCTTACAAAAATAAGCGTACCTTGGAAATCTTTTAACGCATTATTAAGCGCTTCAATGGCTTCCATATCCATGTGGTTAGTTGGTTCGTCCATAACAAGCACGTTAACGTCTTGCATCATTAACTTACCAAATAACAGGCGGTTTTTTTCACCACCAGAACAGTTACGCGCTTTTTTGTTTGAATCGTCTGCTGTAAACAACAAACGGCCTAACATGCCACGAACCATTAAATCGTTGTGCTTAGCTGTACGCCATTGCGACATCCAATCAAACAACGTCAAATCGTTATCAAAATCTTTAGTGCTGTCTTGCGGGCAATAACCAAAGCTCGCATTTTCAGACCATTTAATTTCGCCTTCATTACTTTTAAGCTCGTCTACTAAACAGCGTAAAAATGTAGTTTTACCCACGCCATTTTCGCCAATTACAGCAAGCTTAGCGCCAGCTTCAAGTAAAAAGTCGCCGCCGCTAAATAACGTTTCGCCATCAAAACCATGGCCAAGCTTATTAACTTCAAGCGCCTGACGATACATTTTTTTACCTTCGTCAAACGAAAGCGATGGGCTCATACGGCTTGAAGATTTAACTTCATCAAGCTTAATCTTATCCATTTTTTTTGCGCGCGAACTTGCTTGCTTTGCTTTTGAAGCATTAGCACCAAAACGGTTAACAAAGTCTTGTAGCTCGTCAATTTCAGCGCTCTTTTTAGCATTTTCAGCTAAAAGTTGCTCGCGTTGTAAGCCCGCAGCTTCTAAAAATTTCTCATAGTTACCAGGGTAAATACGCAGCTCACCGTAATCAATATCGGCCATGTGCGTACATACCGAGTTTAAAAAGTGACGGTCA
The DNA here is from genome assembly GCF_014163565.1 of Pseudoalteromonas sp. SR45-5. Lineage (NCBI taxonomy): Bacteria > Pseudomonadati > Pseudomonadota > Gammaproteobacteria > Alteromonadales > Pseudoalteromonadaceae > Pseudoalteromonas > Pseudoalteromonas sp. SR45-5. The sequence goes on from NZ_JACJDN010000036.1 coordinate 1,038, forward strand.
TGCGAAATAATAATCATCGTACATTTACGTTTGTTAAGCTCGTTAGCAAGCCACGTAATTGTATGAATATCCAAGTTATTGGTAGGCTCATCAAGTAGCAAAATGTCAGGGTTTGCAAATAACGCCTGTGCTAAAAGCACACGTAGTTTCCAACCTGGGGCAACGTTTGCCATTAAACCGTAATGAAATTCTTTATCGATACCCGCTTCAAGCAAAATCTCTTCAGCGCGGCTTTCTGCCGTGTAACCGTCCATTTCAGCAAATACACTTTCAAGATCGGCAACTTTCATACCGTCTTCCTCGCTCATTTCTGGTAACGAGTAAATACGTTCGCGTTCTTGCTTTACTTTCCAAAGCTCCACGTCGCCCATAATTACCGCGTCTACAACGCTGTATTGCTCAAAAGCAAACTGGTCTTGGCTTAGGTTACCTACTTTTAACCCTGGAGTAATAGATACATTACCCGCACTTGGAACAAGCGCACCGCTTAAAATTTTCATGAAAGTCGACTTGCCGCAGCCGTTAGCGCCAATTAAACCGTAACGGTTACCGTTACCAAATTTAGCTGAAATGTTTTCAAACAACGGCTCTGCGCCAAACTGCATCGTAATATTTGCGGTGGAGATCAAAAAAGGTAATCCTAGATTAGTACTGACAGGAGTACGCTGCAGCAAAACGCCACAAACAAGAACCAGACAATAGGGTAAATTAGCTGGCGAATTATACAGATCAGCCACAACGAATGAAAGATAAAAGGTAGCTAATTTATAACCAAGCGAAAATAACGGCAATTCTCGTTTTTAAGCCACTATTTTTAGCGTGAGCGGTGATGCTTACTTACAGCGGGGAATATAAATAACCACTACCGCCAATAACATTAAATAAGTGTTGTAGCCAAATAACCACGTTATTGCCCATGCTTTAATGCACAGGCTGATAAATTAACTTTATAGCGGCCGCATTTTTGATAATTAGTTGATTAACCGTCGCCACGTCATCAAGTGTTAGCGACTCCTTGCTTAGCATAAAATGCACATTGTTAACGTTAATCGGTGTAATAGTTTTTACCTGCGAAATTGAGGAGTGTTTTTTTACAAAGTACTGCGCAACAGCAGAGTCTTCAATAACATAGTCGATTCGTTTTTTATCTAACATGCTAAATCGATTATTTGCTTGAGCAGTAAGCACGACCTGTTTTGAATATTTGGTTTTGAGTTGTTCAAGCTCATCACCAAAAAAGCTTCCTCGGTTAATACCTGCTGTAAAATCTTGACTAAAAAGATCAGCTAAGCTGGTTACATCAGGCGAGTCTTTATGTTTATAAAGATGCATAACTTCTTCGCGGTAGGGCAAACTAAAGTGCGCATATTGTGCGCGTTTTTTTGTGTAACTTGCCGCATAGGTCATATCTACTCGGCCATTTTTAAGCTCAGCTTGAACACGCGAAAAACTCGGAAAATAAGTCCATTTAATACAAAATTTTGAATCTTTAAAAATAGCGTTTACAGCATCCACTTCTGCGCCTAAAAATGTATCACCTTGTTTAACAAGGTAAGGCGGCCAATTAGTTTCATTAGTGCCCATTACTAATGTTTTTGAACACGCAAGGGCATTAAAGTGAGTAAATAGCAGTGTAGTAAATGTTAAAAATAAAGTTTTCATTACACTCCTTAAATTAGTGTTCAAACAACACTTTAAGTGCTGTTTTGTTTTTGTTTATATATTCATTAATTACCGCAAGCTCAGTAACCGACACCGTTTGTTTGCTAAACATTAAATAAATATCGTCTTTATTTACATGCTCAATATTGGTTACTAATTTGATATTTGAGCCTTTTTTGGCAAAATAAGCCCCCACTAACTCGTCTTCAATAGCAAAATCAATACGTTGTTTATTAAGCATTTCAAAGCGTTTACTGGTTGCACTGGTGTATTCAATCTGCTTTTTATATTTAGTTTTATATTGCTCAAACTCCTCACCGTAATAGCTTCCAAAGTTAGCGCCAACAATAAAGCCTTGTTTAAAAATGTCTTCGAGGTTTTTAACACTATGCTGATTATTTTTGTTTTCGTATAAGCGCATAACCTCAGTTCGGTAGTTATCACTAAAGTGCACATATTTAGCGCGCTCGTCTGTATAACTTGCAGCCCACTCCAAATCAATACGGCCGTATTTAAGCTCAATAAAAGCCCGCTTAGAATTTGGCAGTAACTTAACTTCAAAACAAAAAGGGGAGTCAGCAAATATAATGTTAAGCGCATCAACCTCCAAGCCTTGCAGCTTACCGTTAATGCCCATTACATAAGGCGGCCAAAAAGCATCGTGCGATGCCACGCTAAAGGTTCTTTCACAAGCAAATACATTAAATGGAGCCGTAAACAGCAAACATAAAAATACGGTAATTAATTTATTCATTACGCCTCATAGTTATTATTTTGCTCATTATTACAACAGTATAAACCAGCTTTTGTATTTTAGCGGCGCGGGTTTGTTTAAATTTGTAAATATTTCGTTAAAAATTCATTTTAGGATAAAACAACCAAACTAGCGTTGTTGGTAACCTTATCTATGGGTACACTAATAATAAATTTATACATAGCAGGGCACGTTATGTCACCAACTAAAATTCGCAACAATGTTATAAAACTCAGTGAATTAAGCACTAAACAACCAAACTACTATTTTATACAAGGTTATTTAATGGGGTTAGGTGCATTACCTCAACTGCTTCCCCCGAGTGAGTGGCAACCTGATTTATTTGGAGATATTAACCCTCAAAAAGAGAGCGAGCTAAAATACCTCGAAAGCTTAATGGCTCTGTATAACCAAAGCATGGATAAAGTAATTCAAAACGAATTAAAAATGCCAGCAAAATGCAGCCTATCTAAACAAGACTACCGTGAGTCACTAAAGCCGAATATGCCCCTACCAAATTACTGTAAAGGGGTTTTACAGGCGCTTAAACACATAAATAAACGTGCACTTAATGCACTACAAAAACAGGCTGTTGATAGCCTAAGTGGCGTTTTAAAAGCTTTTACTAGCGAAAAAGCAGCGGCAAAAGTATTTGGTGAATTTGCCCAATACAACGCCCAAGAATATAAACGTAATTATGTTTATTTTATGGCCGACGCTATTTTTGAACTTCGATTTAGTAACGACCTAACTTTAAGTGATGAAGATGAGGTCGAATTTAACGACAGCTTTTTAGACGAAGAGCCAGGTGAATTAGATGAGCTTGATGAATTACTTGAACTGGTACTTGCCGACACCGAGCTAAAAGCACTTGAGCCAATACAAATGTTGCTAGACATAATGGAAAGTGGGCTCATGACAAAGCAATTTATTAAAGATAACACAGGGCACTTTTGGGGCTTGCACGAAACCCGCCCTTATATGATGCTTCGCGCGCATCGAGCAAAAATACATGCGCTGCATGGTTATACCCAAAAAGCGCAGTCAGAACTCGAAGAGTTATTAAAGCTAAACCCAAACGACAATCAAGCAAACCGCTTTTTATTAATGAACTGCCTAATCATTGATAAACAATGGGAAAAGTTAGAAGCGCTATTGACCGACTTTGATTTTCAAGAACTACACACAACAGCAAGCCGTGCGCTAAGTGCTTTTGTAAAGCATGGTGATTCAAAACCAGCTAACGATTACAAAAAAATGCTCCAGCAGCAAAATAAACACTTTACCAAAATACTCACCGGCCAAGAAAAACTAAAAGAACAACAGCCGCCATATTTCAGCCCAGGCAGTAAAGAAGAAGTAGCTGTTTACCTTGATTCGTTAGGTAAGCAGGCGTGGATTTCGGTGCCTGCGAGCCTTTTTTGGCTAAGAAAAAAGTAACAACTAAACGCTAGTTAATAACTAAACACGTAACTTAAAAATGCTAAGCGCGATTTATATCGCGCATAACTCCATTAATAGCTGCTTTCAACTATCTCGCCTTGTTTAAGCTTTTGCATCGTATAGCGCGCCACACTTCATTTTGACCGATTAAGCGGTATTTAGCTTGTTTGCAAATTATAAGTAATAGTATGAGAGTCGCTCATTATTGGTATGTTGATATTTTAGAGCAGAGATTTTAGTTAAGGTGATCTGGTGTCTCGTTAGCAGCAAAGGTTGGCAAGCGCCCCTTGGAATATGACAACACACTAGAGGAAGACAGAGAAGGTCGTGAGCTTTAGCTTTTTTAAATTCATTATTAAGCGGGTTTAAATTAATGATTAAGTACTTTATGGTATTATTAAACGCTCAGATTAAGGATTAATTAAATGATATATCTTGATTCAGCGGCTTCGTATCCACTACTTCCAGAAGTTAAAACATCTTTAATAGATGCATTCGATAATTGTTATGCAAACTCAGCCTCAGGTCACATTTTAGGTGAAGCGGCTTTGCAAAAAGTAGATAAAGTAAGAGAAGAACTTGCTGATATGATTGGTGCATATCCAAGTGAAATTATTTTTACTAGCGGTGCTACTGAGTCTAATAATATAGCCTTCAAGAGCATATTACTTAATAGCGATCATCCAAAAGACAAAAATCATATTATTATTAGTGCTATTGAGCATAAATGTATTTTTGCTATTTGCGAGTATTTAAAAGGCGAAGGCTTTGAAGTGTCCATTGTTTTGCCAAACAAAGAAGGAATTATTGAGCCTAAAAGCATAGTAAGCCTGATCAAACCATCTACAGCAGTTGTTTCTGTAATGCATGTCAATAATGAATTAGGAACGATTAATCCCATTTCCGAAATTGGTGAAATATGTTTTGAGCACAATATTCTTTTTCATAGTGATGCAGCGCAAAGCTTTGGGAAAACTGAGATTGATGTAGATGATCTGAATGTTGATATTATGTCGTTTTCAGCTCATAAAATCGGTGGCCCAAAAGGTATTGGAGCTGTCTATATTCGAGACTTACGCAAACGCTCTCTAACGCCTGTTATTCATGGGGCAGGGCAAGAGCAAGGAATTAGAGGTGGAACAGTAGCAGCGCCGCTAATAGTCGGTTTTGGAACCGCAATAAACACATTTCCACACAGTTATCTACGCTTTGTTGATAAAGGGATACGTAACTACTTGTTAACACAGCTTACTATTGCTGAAATCCCTTTTTCTATAAACGGTAATGAAAAAGCTTTACCGCATATAGTTTCTTTAACTTTACCTAAAACAAATGTAGGTATTTTGGTACGGGACAATGAAGAGCTCTTTTGTTTAGCTCAAGGCTCCGCTTGTTCTTCTAAAGAAATCGAGGCATCACATGTTTTAACCGCATTAGGGCTAAGTCGTGAAGAAGCTGAATTTACTTTTCGCATAAGTTTTACTAACGAGATCACCACCGCAGATATTAATCTATTGGTCTCAGCTATAAAAAAAGCGGCTATTTAGCCGCTTTCTTATTATTTATAGCATGTTACACAGGCTCCACCGCCTTCTGCTTCATCATAAATATCATCTAATTCATTGAATTCACATACACCGTCAAAGTCGCCTAACAGTGCATTGCGTCGCTTTTTCTTGTTAAAGCGAGCAACTTTCTTCTCGTGATTTTCAATAATTCTTTTTTGTACTGCTGGGTCTTCTAATGTTTCTAATGGCTGGCCTTGGCCCATCCAATAAAAGCGTTCACCTACAGTAGTATTGTTGTCATCGCCTTTTTCAAAAGCTTTGGCTTCTTCAAATAAATCAGGATGCTTTTCCATAAGCTTAACCCATTCAATTTTTCTCTGATAAAAACAAAATGTACAACCAGAGCGAGAGCGCCATTTATAATATTCAGGCAGTTCTAAACCATTGCGCTGTAATATATTTTCGATGTCACTTCTTACTATGCCGTGTTCTCTAAAGGGAAAAACAGATTCAATTGGCTTTTCAATTGTCATATAACCTACGCGTTCAGGTTCATCTGCTCTTATGCCAACATAGTTTTTTATTTTGTAGCCATCTTTAATAAAGCTATCTAACCACTGTTCAAAAGGTTTTAGCTTCATTTGAACAGTACACCACCGATCTCTTTGAGAAGGTAAGTAATTACCATGTTCTTTTAAAAGATGAGCAAAGTCTTTTTCACCACGGCCTTCAATATTATTTAAAGAACGTGCATTTAACCGATGAATATAACCAAGCTTTTCTTCCAGTTGATCAATAAACTCATTTGTTTCTGGTAGCTCATAACCCGTATCGGTAAAGAAGTACTCTACGTCTAGTTCAGGATAAGTTTCTTTAACAAATAGAGCTAAAGCGCTACTGTCTTTACCGCCAGAGAGGCCTAAAACATGTTTAACTTTCTGTGTCATTTGGCACCTCTACTTGTGTTTTATCCATCAAATTAGTTAATAAATTGGTAAGTGCAGCCAGTTGCTTTTCTTTTGGCATTTTGGCAATAGCTTGCTGAATATTGTCTACCGCAGCTTGTACATCACCATCGGCCACTAAATCATGCTTCGTGAAACTACTAAACTCTTGATGGTTACCATCGTCATCTGTAGTTATAAAAGCAATGGGTTTCGATGAGCCTTTAGCCTGAAAATTGCTAAAAGATTCAATACGCCTAAATTGCACGCATAAATTTTGTAGTTCATCTAGTCCAGTACGCAAAAGCTTGTCTGTCCATTTAGGCTCAGGCACACCCGTTAATATATTAATTACGAACTCAAATTTAGATTTACCATCAATGAATTGTGACAAGCGATTTGCTAAATCTTTTACTTTAGGGCGTTTAGCTTCTTTTTCAACTATGTCACAGCGGGCTTTTAAAACACTATTAAAATCTTCGCCTAACATATTAATAATAATCTGCTTAAAGCCGTTGAGTAGCATTTCGTGCTGCGCGCTTAAATCTTCTATTGCAGTTTTAAGATATGCGCCTAGCTTTTCTTCAACTTCAGGGTCATCTTGTTTAAAGCCAAAAACAGCGGGTAAATCATCCAATACTAATTTATATGGATCATTTGCGGCGATCACTTTATTTCTAAAATCTCTCGCTTGCTTAGTTAATCCACTTTCATTTGAGCTAGTAAAACTTTCGCCACTTGTTTTCTTTACCCATGTAGGTAGTTTATGAACAATTCCTACAATATGCTTAGCAATATTTAAAATTGCATCATCTTTTTTAGCTTCACCTAAAGTTGCTTTAGCAAGGTTATCCAATAAATGGCTTTGGATTTCTGATATTTTAAAGTACCTAACGCCTGCTTCAATCGGGTGTTTATATATTTTATTAACCAACTCTTCGTCAAGTTCAGGTATAAATACAAACTGCTTTGTCGAATCCCAGTCATAAAAAGCAACTTGCCCTTCAAGTGCCTTTAATAATGCTAAACCATATATGCGACACAAACCTGCGGTTAAACCGAACGGTGGTAACATCCACATTTCATAAAGTTCGGCCATTGTTACGTGTTTTGTAGCTGAGTTATTTTTTATGAACTCAAAACCGCTTTCAAATAATTCATGCATTTTGGGGTTAGCATTTATAGATTCTTTACTCCACTCACTCGGGAATAAGTAACCCTCAGGTGTTTCGCAGTGCCAACCTTTACTCTTCAAACAAGATAGGTAAAGACCCTTTTCTGGAGGGAATGATTTATCATCAAATCCAAGATCTTTTTTATCGCCGTTCTCAAACATTGCATTCATTAATTTTCGTATTGCACTGTTTGCACTCCCCGAAGGTTTAGAGCGGTTAACTAACTCATTTATTACCGGAGGCGACTTACTAAATATGACTTCTGCAATATCAGAGGCTATTTTTGTTACAGGAAGTAATGCTAATTTTTTGCCTAAGTATGACCAGCTAGCATTTTTATAAGCATTTTGTAGTTCAGTCTCTACATTTGATTGCGCAAACTTTATTCGGCTCTCAAGCTCATTCTTAGCAATTAAATCATGAGCAATTTTTTTCTCATCTTTTAATATTTTGCGAAGTGCTATCAACTCAATTGCAGCTGTCTTTAAATTGCTAAAATCATTAAAAGTACCAATTACAACAAATGGCATTGTTTTAGCATTTTCTTTAAGTGTTTTGGCAACATCAGGATTTGTTGGTAGAACAAAAGATAAAAATGCTTCACCTGTTTTAGGTTTTGTTACAAACGATTCAAATACTTGAGCATCAAACTTATTTAAAAGTTTAGTTGTTGCCCAGCGCATAGTGCCTGTTTTGTGGTAATGCGCTGTTGCTAAAATATTCTGTGGTGTCGCACATGCTTCAGTCCAATCAATACCTTCACTAACAACTTCAATCTGTTCACTAATAAGGTTGTTAATATCTATATCGCTGCCCTGAAACACAAACAAAGCATCATGTTTTTGGCGATAAATAATAACAGTGCTTGCTTCTAATTCCGCAATCGCATCATCAACATCTTCAATTTTATAGCCACGACATACAAAATATTCTTTTATGAAGTTTCGTTTTGCATGTAACTGATGATGAAAGCCAAAAATAGTTAATAGCGCAATTAGCTTAGTAATAGCTATATGAAGCACGCCACCTTTTTGCTCTGCCCTATATATTGCATCAGAGCCTTCGAGCCACGCTTTACTATCTTGAGAGGTAACAATTAAATGGTGTAAATTGTGGTAAAGGTAATCCCAGTACATTTCTGGGCGATACAAAGCTAGTTCTTCATTAAACTCACTGTAACTATTATTTAAAAACTCTCTAAAACCATGTTTTTCGTGAGATGCTAAAAAGCCAAATAAGCTGCGCTCGTTCTGAGAAAAACGACGACGAGAAACAGGGCCAAGCAATAAACTAACAATAGGATCTAATGGTAACGTTTTACTCAGTGCATTGACGTTTTTATTTTGATTAGCAAAAGCACCACTTACAGTATTAACTAAATTGGCATACTTTGATTCAATAGCATCTGCTATTTTCGGTGCTCTATAAATAGAATCACCCACGAGGGTCAGAGATTCATCAATTGATGGGTTAAAGCTCAAATCACGGTAACGGCCTTGTACTTTGCTCCATTCTTTTTGAGTTTTAACATCTTTATTTTTAGCATAATCCGAAAAAGCTTGATGTAAAAACCCCATAAGCAGCACAGGGCGTTTTGCTTGTTGTACAATATCAGCTAAAGATTGAAATAAATGCAAATCTTTGTTTTCACGAGACTGGTAATCTAGTGCTTTACCCATTTCATCAAGTAAAATTAAAACACCATCTTCATTTTTACTGGGTTTCTGTAATAATTTTTTTATTTCAGCTAAGCATTTATCATCATCAAAATCAGCTATTTCTATTTTATCAAAGTCTTCATCAAATGCATTAAGTAAGCTAACTAAAATACTGTTCGCTGGTGCTTCTAAACCACATACATGCTTAACTGTTTGCCAGCCATTTTTTAATGCAAAGCGTTTATCAAAATCAGTAATAATATTTTGAGCACTATTCAGCTTTTGCAATGCATAGGTACGTTGTTCAACATCTATAGAAAGTAAGCATGATAAAAATAAGGCCACGGTTGATTTACCCGACCCATAAGGTCCAGTAATAGTAAAAGCGCGTTGAGTGCTATTTTCAAATTCACGGCTAATAGTATCAAGTACATTAATGGCTGTGCCATGCAATACAAAGTCGTCAATAAACGGAGAAAAATCAGTACTCTCAGTATCAATTCGTGTCGAACTTTTGTAGCGTTGATTTATTGTAATTAAAGTGTCTGACATATTATTTACCGTAGTACATATCTAAGTAATTGATAGCGTTGTTTTTTATATCATCTGATATACTTACTTGTCTCAATCCTAGTGAATCAACCCAAGTTACGTGTTTATCAGTAAATTCTTGCGCCTCGTCTAACTTTTGACCTAAGCCTGATTCTGAAAGCCTAAAAATTCTTCCCGGAGAGCAAGGTTTTGTTAAAAGCGAGTCAAAATCAATAGTGCCAACGTTTGAATCTTGAGTTTCGTTATTAAAAAATTCAAGTAACGCAAAAATAAATATCTCAACAGGTAATTCAGGGCGCTCAGATAGATTGCTTATATAGAATCCACCCCCGTTATCTTGTAATAAGTTCAGCTCAGAAAGAGGCGAAGTAAAGTGATCTTCATCGACTTTAGTTATTTTTTTAGCAGTACTATTTTTTTGTTTTTTACTGTAAGTATTTAAAAAGCAGTCAATATCTTTTTTTAGAGTACTAAGGTTGCCAACTTCTGTTTTTACTAATCGTTTTGCATCGTCATAGCAATCATCGGTAAGTTTACTTTTTTCAAAATATTGAACATTAGAATAATTAAAAAAGTAACGATAAGCTGTAAGGCTTTCATTATTAAAATTTAACCAGAAGTGCAGTAACCAAATAGAACCAGGTAATTCTAAAAAAGGATCTTGTCCTGCTTTATCTAAGGCACCAAACAAGTATTTACCACTATCAGTCACATAATGACCATATTCACTTTGAGGACTTCTTTTTATTACATTGCTTGATTCAGCCCAATACTGAATCGCCTTTACCATATTTTTACCAACACCTAATTCAACAACAGAATTGCGAATACTGTCTTCGCTAGACGAAAAATTGCTTTTATTATTCAAATGATTAATAGCTTTAAATAGCCATCCATAGCGTAAAGGGAAGGTATCGTGCCCTGTAAATTTAGCTTTCATGCTTAAAACTGCTCCTGGAGAAATTGTCCAACAGATACATGTTATATGTATCGTTTATAATTAGAAAGGTAAAGTTATTGTGCAGAGAGGTTTTTCGTGGCATTTTATATATTTTATATGTAAATCATGTATGTGTAATCATTATTTAATTAATTTGCTTTGGAAGGCTTAATTATGGAATGGAAAACGAATAAATGGGTAAAGTATCTAGAAGGGTACTGTCAAGGGAAAAATCAAATTCAAGATGAGTATGTTAGGAAAGTTGCGCGTAGCTTAGGATTAGATGAGCCTTTGAACATACAGTTTGCATGGCAACAACAGATAACCGAACAATTTGAAGCGGAAGATAATCCTGGTGTCTTTATTCTTACAGGTACCGCTGGGGATGGGAAAACAAAGCTATGTCGAGATATTGTTAAGCAGATAGATGGGGAGTTATTTGATGAAGATTTATGGAATGCAAAAAGCTACTTTTGTTCAAATGATAGGACGATAGTTAAAGACTTTTCTGAGCTTAAAAATGAGAAAGGGCTTGTCATTCAAGAATTAATCGATGTTTTAGTGAGCGGGACGGCGAATAAACCAATTCTTATTGCTGTTAATGATGGGATCTTGGTTGAAGAGATCGATAATTTCATTTCATTATCAGTTGACGATAATATAATAAAAACAGCAACTCAGCTCAAAGAAATTATTGAGGATAAAATTAATCTTGGGTTTAGTGATTGCAAACAGCAAGAATTAATTAAATTGATTAATTTGTCTAAGCTCAATGCGAAAGAAAATTTTTCTCTAATCTTAAATGAAATACTTAGTCATACAGGTTGGGATGATTGTAATTCCTGTGAGGGGAAAGAGAGTTCTACTTGTCCAATTTATAATAAATACAATTTGCTGAAAAACAAGAATGTACGGGAGAACCTCAGCAATATCATTCTTTTACTACAGTTGAATAACGAGCATTTTACAATTAGGGAGTTATTGAATTTAGCCACAAATACTCTTTTAGCTTCGACGCCTAAAGCGAAGCATCTCAGAACAGCAAAAAAAGAGACAAATTACTCTACGTTTAATTGTAATCGAGTTAAAAAAATTAATAATTTCGATAGCTTTTCTTACGAATCAACAATAGAAGTTGGTTTCTGGGGGATGAATCTCGGTCCTCATAAAATGCATAATGCAAGGCCTTACTCTGAAATTAATAAATTAATGTTTGGAGAGCTATCTACAAACTATTGGGATGATCTTCTTAAGAATAAATCTGAGAGAAATGTAGCTATTCCTTTGGATGATTTTAATGATTTATTGAACTCGAAAAAAGAGATTGAGTTAGACGTTGATACAGAGCTATGGGGGGCTGTAATAAAGCGCTCCAGGATGCAGCTTTATTGCTATCAAGAGAGTGATAACAGGGCTTATGATTTGCAAAAGTATGCGAGCTTTTCATATTTTAAAAGTATGATATTCGATGAACTTCAAGTAAATGACAGCTGCCGTGATATTGACTTGATTTCTTTGATTGTACTTGCTTTGAATCGAGTTTTCCACGGACGATATATTTCGGAAAATACAGGAAAGGATAGGCTTTATATACCTGAAAAGGACCAAGGTTCAATCACTCCTATTTCAATATTTCACGGAGATGAATTGAGAGATCGAGATATTTATATAAATAAAGTTAAAGGAGATTTTGAACTATCTGGTTCTCGTATCGAACCTATAATTGTTTTTGAAATATCTAGAGATATATCTTTAAAGCTCTCGTTAACTGTAGAGCTATTCGATTTTTTATATCAGGTGTCTAAGGGCTCTCCACCAAATACAACGAATCCTCGTTTATATAAAAAATTGCTAATATTTAGATCTAAACTGGCTACTAATATTAGTAAAATAAGTAGAATGAATGGTAAAAGGATTGAAATATATACTTTAAAAAATGGAGAGTTTAGAACTTCTACATTACAGGTGAATCATGGATAGTTTACATACCAACTCAAGTGAGTTAATGAAAAAATATGGGATTAAGCACATTCCAATAATTGAAAATATATGGGGACATAGATTTAGAACGGATCAAACACCTTCTATAATATTTTTTGAATTATTGTGTGTTATTG
>NZ_JACJDN010000370.1:0-4017 GCF_014163565.1 Pseudoalteromonas sp. SR45-5
CCGTGAACTATAGCCTTTGTCTAGTTTACAGAATTTTTGTTATTTTAAAAATCAGAGAAATGTATTTATAGGCATTAAGCAACCCGAACTCAGGCTAAAAAAACTATCTCAAGCCGCTATTGAATTGACGCGAAAGTTTACTTTGTTTTCACTGTAGCAGCAGCTTAAAAACAAAAAAAACCTTGTCACTTTCGTGGCAAGGTTTTTTTATTAAAGAGTCGTTGCTTATTTAGCTGTGAAGCTTACAGGGCGACGTTCTTTACGAGGACCGCTGCGCTTATCACCGCGTGCGCCGTCATCTTTATTAAAGCTGCGTTTCTTATCACCAGCTGGACGCTCAGAGCGTTCGCCACGTGGTTCAGCAGGACCTTGATCAGTTGTAATTGTTAAGCCCATAGGGCGTTTACAAATAAACACTTTTTGGAAGTGATCAAGTACATCTTTAGGCATGTTTTGCGGTAATTGAACCGTGCTGTGATTGTCGTGTAGACGAATATCACCAATAAACTTGCTTGAGATGTCAGCTTCGTTAGCGATAGCGCCAACAATATTTTTAACCTGAACACCATGTTCACGACCTACTTCGATACGGTACGTATCCATAGGACCTGCATCACGGCTGTTACGTTCGCGAGGTTTACGCTCAGCGCGTTCACCACCACGTTCGCCGCCACGTTCGTTACGACGTCCACGGTCACCACGATCGTTGCGTGAATTGCGGTCGTTACGCTCGTTACGTTCACGAGGTTGAATCTTAACTTCTTCAACTTTAATTGGCGATTGTTGCTGTGCTAAACACAGTAACGCACCCGCTAAGCTTTCAAGAGGAAGATCAAGTTTTTCAGCCATGTTAGTAGCTACTTCATTGAAGAACGTGATGTCTTTGTTTTCAAGCGCAATAGTTAATTTTGCTTGTAACGCTTCGATACGTTTTTCTTCAACAATTTTTGCTGTAGGTAATTCAACTTGAGCAATTTCAGACTTCGTATGACGAATGATATTTTTAAGTAAATAACGTTCGTTATGTTTTACGAATAAGATTGCTTTACCAGTACGACCAGCACGACCTGTACGGCCGATACGGTGAACGTAGGCTTCAGAATCTTGTGGGATATCGTAGTTGATAACTAAGCTTAAACGGTCAACATCAAGACCACGTGCCGCTACATCTGTTGCAATAACAATGTTTAGCATGCCACTTTTTAAGCGATCTACAGTGCGTTCACGTGCTTGCTGGTTCATGTCACCGTTAAGTGGAGCAGCAGAGAAACCTTCGCGCTCTAATAACTCAGCAAGTTGTACTGTATCGTTACGCGTACGTACGAAAACAATAGCACCTTCATATTGCTCAGCTTCTAAGAAGCGAACAATTGCTTTATTTTTATGTACGCTTGCATTCCAAAACACTTGCTCAACAGATGATACTGTAGAGTTACGCGCAGAAATATGAACCTGTTCAGGGTTATTCATATACTTGCTGCTGATGTTTTGAATTTGCTTAGGCATAGTCGCAGAGAAAAGACATGTTTGCTTTTCGCGCGGTGTTTTTTCCATGATGCTTTCTACATCATCGATAAAGCCCATACGTAACATTTCATCGGCTTCATCAAGTACAAGTGCTTGTAGAGCATCAAACTTGATAGTGCCACGGTTAATGTGATCGATTAAACGACCTGGAGTTGCAACAATAACCTGAGCGCCACGACGAAGTGCGCTTAATTGGATACTGTAGCTTTGGCCACCATAGAGTGCCAATACTTCAATACCACGAACATGTTTAGCATATTGTTCGAATGCCTCAGCAACTTGGATCGCAAGCTCACGTGTTGGTGTGAGTACAAGGATCTGTGGCTGTTTCACAGACGGGTCAATATTATTTAGTAATGGCAGTGCAAATGCTGCGGTTTTACCTGTACCCGTTTGAGCTAGTCCCAGTACGTCCTTTCTTTCTAGCAATAACGGTATACATTGAGCTTGGATTTCAGATGGTGTCTTGTAACCCAACTCTTCAACTGCCTTCAAAATTGCAGGAGAAAGATTTAGAGATTCAAACGTGACTGGTTCTGACATTAATACGCCTCAACGAATTTAAAGAGGCGCGCATTATATAGGATTCGCGAGGCAAATGCTTGTATAAATTGAAACTAATTTCTATGTGTTTGATGTTGGTCGAAATTTAACCAGTTTGATTTGGGGTTTATTAAACTGGTTAACATATTTAATACAACGCTTATTTGTACAAGCCTAGGTTTTCTTTTGCGTAAGCTTCAAATTCTGTAAATCCACCGATGTGATTTTGATCCACAAAAATTTGTGGAACGGTAGGGCAAGGTTTACCAGCTGACTTTTCAAGGTCGGCTTTACTAATGCCTTCTTTAATTATATCGATGTAGCGAAATTTAAAGTCATCACGTTCATTTGATAGTTGCTCCGCAACATCTTTTGCACGAACACAATATGGACAACCTTCACGGCCAAAAATTACAGTTAACATAGCTTTCTCCTCAATTTGATTTAAATCAGTTTAAATGATTGAAAAATTATTTAAAGCAAAAAAAATCGATTACACCATTCTAATAAAAACTATAAATCATATATTGCATATCAATATGATTTGCAAAATGCGAATGAGAAACTAAAGCGCTGTCTGTCTAATACTTAAGTATATGAATGCAAGTGTGTTTACAAGAACTAATTTGTGGCACATAACTTGATGATTAAGAGGTATACATTGGGTTAACGAGAATACTTTATGAATATTAATAGTCACGTTTTAGAAATTATCCAAGGGGTAATCGGTAAATATTGTAAAACCCAAGATCGAAATTTTTCAGTTACTTTAATTAACAAGTTGCAATGTAACTACGTTTGTTTGCAAATCCCTCTTGAGCAAATGATTGCGCAATGCGAGGAATTTCTGATTCCAGCGCTAGCATCTGTAAAGCAGAGCTTTTTACTTAACCTAGAAGCAAATATACAAGGGGTTAGCCTTCATTACCAGATTGATGATTCTGAGCAAGTAAGCACGCTGGATTTTCATGGGCTTTTAGCAACAAAAGAGTCTGTTAGTTTGGCACTTGATATTAGCCAAAATATAGACGTTCTAACTGATTGTGAGGCGTTATTTAAAAGTTGTTTAATAACATCGGATAATACCCATGAGCGCTTTGGCTTAAATTTTAAATTATTCAATAGCACTTTTAAGGAAACGGTACAGATTGAGGATTTACGTCACCTTAGTGGTGATGCGCTAACTGATAAACTAAATGGTGACAGCATAAATAGACACATAAAGTTATGCACTATTAGCGACATTAGTGAGCTGAGCCAAGAGAATAAACTATCTAAAAAAATATTAGGTTGGCCATTTTTTGATACTGACCTCATTACCATTTTAACAACATTTCATACGCAAACACGTTTATCTGTATTAGTGGCGGATGATAGCTTACCAAGCCAAATTGCAACAAAAGTGATGCTCGAAATGCTGGGCTGCTTAGTAACATGTGCAGAAAATGGCGCTAGTGCTTTAACGCTTGCTCAAAATGAACCATTTGATTTACTGCTCTTAGATGAGCGCATGCCAGGAATGTTTGGCAGTGACGTAGCACAGCAATTGGTGCGTCAAAATACCCCTAATAATGATACACCTAAAGTTATTTTAACGGGGCTAACAGGGGATGAGCAGATAGCTGAGTTATTTGAAAAAGGTATTACGCACTATTTACAAAAACCAGTGACCAAAGCAGTGCTCGAAAAGTTTATTAAACCTTGGCAATTAGCGTCTTAAATTGGTTAATAAGGTGGCAATGATGCATGACTTTTCTAAAACAGCGCTTATTTTGATTGGTTTTCAAAATGATTACTTTTCACCAAAAGGTATTTTGTATGACGTGGTTGAAGAGTCGTCAAGAATTACTGGCGTGGTAGAAAATACACTCTCTTTATTGACCGCCTGTGCAGAGCATTTTGCGCTAGTTGTTAATACACCCATTCATTTTACACAAAACTACAGTG
>NZ_JACJDN010000371.1:0-4007 GCF_014163565.1 Pseudoalteromonas sp. SR45-5
TATAAAAGCGCCGTTGGATTTATCTTCTTTAAAACACAGTGTTCAAAGCTTAATAGTAGCGGGGCCAATATGTTGTGTTATTGCTGCAGGTGTAGGAACAAGTTTATTAGCATTGAATAATGTGATCCCGACTACTGCTATTTTTGATAATTTTATAGCATGGTGGATTGGAGACAGTATTGGCGTACTTATATTTACACCTCTTGTACTTGCAGCCTTTAATTACACGCAAGTGCGCCACCGTATGCTGGTAATATTACCCTCACTATTAATTTATATACTGATCAGCGTGAGTTTTTATGGTGCTGCCAGTGTTAAAAAAGAAAAAGACATCCAAAAGCAAGAAGCTAAAGTACTTTCTGTGCAAAATGCTATAAGCCAGAAGCTCGATGGTATTACTGCTCACTTAGGATTGTTAGCTACATACTTTGCTAGTAGTGATAACGTTAATTTTAAAGAGTTTAAACAGTTTACTTCAAAGCAATTGGACTATAGCCAAGAAATTCTGGCTTTTGAATGGATACCTTATATACCAGCAAATAAACTCGCAGATTTTGAAACACATGAAAATACAGCCACAGGCAAACCTTTATACATAAAAGAAAAGTCACTAGATGGAGCTTGGCAACCAGCAAGTACGCGTAGTAATTACTTTCCAGTAAAGTACGTATATCCCTTAAAAGGTAATGAAGATGTTTTAGGGTTTGATTTAGCTTCAAGTAAAGTAAGAGGAGTAGCGCTTAGCAAAGCGAAAACACTCAATGAACTAGCACTAAGTGAGCCAATTAATTTAGTCCAAAATACAGCTGAGCAGGGAGTGCTCTTTTTATATCCTGTTTTTGGTGAATCATCTACCGAAGATGATTTTCAAGGTTTTGTGGCCGCTATTGTTAGCCTTAAGCGCTTATCGCAAACATTGTTATTTGATCACAACAATTCAATTTCAGCCAGTTTTTTTGATACAACGATACCAGGGAAAAAGCAGGCAATTTATATTGCCGATACCGATAACTCGCAAATGCTGTTTAAAGAATATCAATTGTTGATTGGCAAACGCATGTGGCAGGTCGAGTTATATGAACCAATAGTTAGAACGTCTTGGTTAATGTATTGGCTTGCACAAATAGTAGGTATGTTGTTTGTGTGGTTACTGATTACATTTTTGATTTCAGTTACTGGTACAAACATACAAATTCGCGAACAAGTGGCCAAGCAAACACATACACTACGCAAAGAAAAACAAAAAGCAGATGAAGCGAGTCATATAAAGGGGCAGTTTTTAGCAAACATGAGCCACGAAGTCCGCACCCCTATTAACGGTATAAAAGGGCTGCATTATTTAGCGCTCCAGCAAAACGATTGGCAACAAGCTAGAAGTTACATAGAGCAAGCAGATGGGGCACTTGGTGTTTTACTGAGGGTATTAAACGATGTGCTCGACTTTTCAAAAATGGAAGCAGGCAAGCTAGACTTAATGCAAGAGCCTATTAATGTAGCGAGTTTAGCTGATGAAATGCTTAATTTACTTCAATTTGAGGCTGACATTAAATCAATAAAGTTAAGTCTCGATTTTGATAAAACATCAAATTTGGTCATTAATACCGATCCAATCCGCTTAAAACAAGTGCTGCTGAACCTGCTCAATAATGCGGTTAAATTTACAGGGGAAGGTGAAATCACTCTGAAAATTTGGCAATCGAAAAAAATGACTTATTTTAGTATTAACGATACGGGTATTGGTATTAGTAGCGAAGCACAAAAACAATTGTTTAAACCGTTTGCGCAAGCTGATAGCTCAACCTCACGCCAATATGGTGGTACAGGCTTAGGATTAAGTATTTGCAAAAAACTGGTTGAGTTAATGGGTGGTGCAATTGATTTAGTTAGTTATGAAGGTAAAGGCTCTACATTTACATTTAGTTTGCCGCTCATCTCGCCTTTACCAAAGGCAGAGCAAATTCAGCAGCAATACAACGAAATAGACGTAAGTACATTATCATTTACAGGCTATAAATTACTTTTAGTAGAAGATAATCCACTTAATCAGCATGTTGCTAATGCTATTTTAAAAACAAAAGGCTGTATTGCCGACATTGCTAACGATGGTTTTGAAGCCATAGAAAAGCTAGCCGAAAATAGCTACGACATTGTGCTTATGGATATTCAAATGCCAAAAATGGATGGACTCAAAGCAACAAAAGTAATTCGCCGTGATTTAGAGTTAATTGATTTACCCATAATAGGGCTATCGGCGAACGCCCATGACGAGGACGTTAAAAAGGCACTAGCCTGTGGAATGAATGGTTATATTACCAAACCTATTGATGCAAATACGCTTTTTAAAACTCTTTGGCATCACTTATCAGGAAAATAAGCTGTATCATTTTTTTGCACAAAAAGCAGACATATGACCGCTAAAACTTACCGCAAATCATATAGACTTGAAAAATAACTGTATCTGCGTATCATGCGCGCAAATTTAACTAAACTGGGTTGCTATTATGATCAATAGAAAATTACCTTTGCTAGATATTCACCGCCATTTAGACGGTAATGTACGTGCGCAAACCATATTAGAACTTGGTCGACAGTTTAATATAGAGCTACCTGCAGATAACGTTGAAGCATTAATCCCTCATGTTCAAGTTATTGATCCTGAACCAAACCTCATGGCTTTTTTACAAAAGTTAGATTGGGGAGTTACTGTGCTTGGCGACTACGATGCGTGTAGACGTATCGCAATTGAAAACATTGAAGATGCACAAGCACAAGGTCTTGATTATGTGGAGCTTCGATTTAGCCCTTACTACATGGCACAAAGCCAAGGTTTACATCCAGAAGGCGTTGTAGAGGCAGTTGTTGATGGTATTAAATCAGCAACAAAGGGCGCAAATATAAAAGCTAACTTGATTGGTATTTTATCGCGTACTTATGGCGTAAAAACGTGTCAAAAAGAGCTTGATGCATTACTCGCATTTAAAAATGATTTAGTCGCTGTTGATTTAGCCGGTGACGAAATTGGCTTCCCGGGTGAGTTGTTTGTAGAGCACTTTAAACAAGTACGAAATGCGTATTTAGCTTCGACTGTCCATGCTGGAGAAGCACTTGGCGCTCCAAGTATTTGGCAAGCAATTAATGAGTTGGGTGCGAGCAGAATAGGGCATGGCGTTAAAGCAATTGAAGATCCAAAACTAATGGATTATTTACGCGATAACCGTATTGGTATTGAGTCATGCTTAACAAGTAATATTCAAACCAGTACAGTAAACGATTTAACTAAGCACCCACTTAAACAGTTTTTAGATCATGGTATTTTAGCGTGTATTAATACTGATGATCCTGCGGTTGAAGGTATTGAAATTGAGTATGAATATACCGTTGCTGCACCTAAAGCAGGCTTATCTCAAGCTGATATGGAAAAAGCCCAAAAAAATGCGTTAGAAATAGCATTTTTAAGCGATGGCGATAAAAAAGAACTTTTATCACTCGTTAGCGCACGTTAATGTAAGAGCATTAAAAATGCCGCTTTATATAAGCGGCATTTTTGTATCTGCAATTTAGTGTGTTTGGCAGCTTATGTAATTATCGTAAAGTGCTTTAAGTACATCTGCTCGGCTGATCATACCGATTACTTTAATGCCCTCTACAACAGGGTAGTTTTTTGGTTTACCAGGCTGCATCTGCTGTGCAAGCTCAATAATGTTGGTATCGCCGCTAACGGTCACTACCTCTGTTTGCATAAGCTGCGATACTTTAACCATCCCATCACAAAAATAACTGCTTTGAGTAAGTGGTTGTAACAGCTCTTGCTCTGATATAAATCCAACTAAGCATTTATCTTTATCAAATACTGGTGCGCCAAGTAGTTTAAATTTTTGTAGTTCTGCTATGGCTGTCGTCATTTCTGTATCTGGTGTGATATTTGGCAACTTGCGTTGCATAAAATCTTTTACTTTTGTATTTAGCATTTGGGTCTCTCCCGCTGATGTTCTATTCAAAGTATGGTT
>NZ_JACJDN010000372.1:0-4001 GCF_014163565.1 Pseudoalteromonas sp. SR45-5
GCTTTATGTGAAAATGCATGAGCACTCGCGTGCCAGTCATCTGATAACCAAATACTATCAGCGGGTATAAGATTATTAATTTTTTGCAAACAATTATCTGCAATAAAACATAGGTTATACTCCCAAAGTAAAATTGGACTCGAAGCGTACTTCTCTATATTTGAAGAGTCTATCACTAGGATACGTTCATATTCTTCGTCTATTTTTACTCTTTGCGTAAGCTCGATCTTTAAGGCTTTAGCTTCTTGTGGTGAAATCGTTTTTATTAATTGATTTGAATATGCATGATGGTTTTTCTGCCCTGCTCTTAACGTTTCCAGTAAAAAGCATGCTGTTTGCAAGTTTTTATCTAACGATTGCGAAGCATGCCCTCTTCTACCCGGCTTTAATATAAGGTTTTCGAGGTTTGAGACTATCTGTTCTCTATCGGTAAATGGGGAGAGTTGACGGATATCTCCAACTAAGATGTGTTTAGCCGCATAGCGGGCGGGTACCAAAAATTCCTGAAAAGGGGTTTTACTGCACTCGTCTATGATCATCACATCGAAAGCTGGCTCATAAAGAGGTAAATTGACCTCTTTATCATTAAATAATCTCATTATACCTATAGTGGTCCCACAAATGAGATTAGCGCTATCAACTAATATTTGTTTACTGGTATTTTCACTTTGAATCAAATTATCAAATTATCAAATTGGTAGTGTTCAAGTCCTTGAGCGTTATGAGCATCCCCTATTCTAAGAGCAAACACTTCATTATCAAGTTCTTTATTGTCTATACGCTCTAGAACATTATTTATTGCAGCATGAGTTGAAGCTGTCAAAAGTATTTTTTTACCTTGACGAACTAACTGAACAATAAGCTCTAAAATGGATGTTGTTTTTCCTGTACCAGGCGGGCCATCAAGAATTGCAAAATCAGGGGTAGCCAATGCTTTCTGAACAAAATCTCGCTGTTCTAGACACCCTTTAAAGCGAATATCCGTCAGGATTTTCCATTTGTCCTGTTCAAGGGGCTCCGACTCTGTATGCTGCCAAGGTTTACTTGTTTGGTCTTTAAATAAATTCAATAACCCATCATGCCCTGAGTGAGGAGCAGATGTCAGAGCTGATATAGCATCTTGTTGCTTGAGTAATTGAGAGATATCAGCTTTGGCCTTTATAGTTTTATATAAAGGTAAAACGCTTTGCTGTTTAGTTTGTTTTGATTTAGCCAGTAATAACTGTTTCTCTTCACTATTACTTTTTATTACGTGAAAAGCCTCCCGATTGTTATTCTGATTAGATTCCAAAATAATCGCATTTTCACTAAAAAAATAATCGAGCACAGACAGGCCGCTATCATCGTTATTTATAGGTTCAATTAGCTGTATCCACTGGTCTTTAGTATTTTCTTCCTTAATATCAAATTCAAGATCTGGATAAGTACCTAAACTGCAGTGGCTTAATTTTGTTACGTTGCTATGTTGTGCGGTAATAGTGACGTTGTTATTGTTTAAAGAGAACTCCCAATCACTTTGTTTTAATGGTTTCCCTTTACTATCAAATAAGCTCTCAACCGTTAAATTCTTAAGTTCACGTGCGGTGATATCTTCAATTTTTGCGCAATCATAATTAGGCGTCTTCGTTGAAAGCACTAACCAGTTAGCAACGTCCTTTTTTACATGAGTTGCCAATTTGGAATCCGAAAAAGTTTTTATAGTCTCAAACTTTACGGTTAAATTATTGAGTTTGGCTGTACCTTCTTTTTCATTTAACTGCCCAAACAGATCAATAACTAAATCATTACAAGTATCGATACTGTACCTTTTTTCATCCACTATCACTACATCTGTGTTTATAACAGTAAGGCTCAAGGGTACTAATGTAATTGTATAACCTAACCAAACTATTGAAGTAATAACTTCACTATATTCTATTTTAATTTCATAAAAATCATTATGCACTCTGGAATCAGTTACTTTAATTTTTCGACTTTTTTTACCTTTACCGATTGTTACGGGCTCATCAAGGTCGACCTCAAAATCATCATCCAAGTCAGCGTTATTTAATCTATACCAATCTTTATCTGGGTTGATTAAACGAATACGAGTAAGAGGTACTATTTGATATATATTTTGCTTTGGTTTGATGTTAAATTGCTGTTGGGCAAGAGCTTCCCATTCACATGTAACTTCTTTATCTTTAAACGCTGTAATACTGTTAGATAAATAATTGCGAAAAGGGGTTAAGCCATTCAACACGTTGTCCTGTAATTTTAACGACTTAGACTCATCACCGCAAAGTGATAGATAAAATGGATTCATGGTAGGCTACTCGAAAGGATTTTCTATTTCAGATTTTAAGCGAGTCATTGATTTTAATTTATCAGTGATTACTTCTGGTTTTTGTGAGCTTGCTCGCACTGCTCGCCCTTTGACCCAAGAACGTGTTTTATCGATCAATTCGTGCATAGTCATTGATATAGGCGTAGTTACTGCAATTGCTGATTTTATATGCTCAAAGTTAATATCAATGCCATCATCAAAGGCCATAAACAAAGCCTCTTTAATCACTTCTTCTAACTCAGCCCCAGTAAAGCCGAGTGTTAGTTGAGCCACTTCTTTTATTTCCACTGCACTTAAATTATCTTCTCTGCTTCGTTTTTTTAAATGAACATTAAGGATATCTTCCCGCTCTTGCTCAGTAGGTAGATCAACAAAGAAAATTTCATCAACACGTCCTTTTCTAAGTAACTCTGGGGGCAACTGCGCAATATTGTTAGCTGTCGCAACAACAAATACAGGCTTTTTCTTTTCTTGCATCCAAGTCAAGAAGCTACCAAGTACTCGCGCTGTAGTGCCTCCATCTGATGAACCTGAACTTTGAATACCTGATAACCCTTTTTCAATTTCATCTATCCATAGAATACTGGGAGATAGTGTCTCTGCTAACTGCAATGCTTCACGCATATTCGATTCTGATTGACCTACGATACCGCCAAATATTTTGCCAATGTCTAATCGTAGTAAAGGTAATTGCCAGGCATTCGCTATTGCTTTAGCTGCTAAGCTTTTACCTGTACCAGGCAAACCTAATAAAAGTAAGCCTCTTGGCTCCTCTAAACCAAACTCTTTTGCGCTTTCACCAAAGGCAAGCTTTCTTCGTTTAAGCCATTTTTTTAGGCTGTCCAGACCACCAATATCATCCAACGTAGCACTTGGATGAAAATACTCTAAGTGGCCTTGCTTTCTTATGACTTGTTCTTTTTCTCGAACAATGCTTGAAATATCAAGTTCATTTAATCGCTCCTTCTCACAAGCAATTTTCGCAAATGCTAACTGCGCTTCACTTGTAGATAACCCCAATGCTGAATTAAGAAACTCAGTACTGAAAGAGCAATCTCGCTCATCTAACTCAAACTTTTGTTTAGCTTGTTCTGCGAGCTTTTTTAGTTCTGATAGATTAGGCAAAGGCATTTCAAAAACTTGGGTATCTTTTACCAACTCAGTAGGTAAATCAAAAACGGGTTGTGACATGATTATAGTCACTTTATCTATTCGTCGACCAGCAACTGCTACAGCAAAACTTCGTAAACGCGAAATATTTTTATGATCAAATGTGCCTATGTGAGGATGAAAGTCCTCAAGGAGTAAAATACAGTTAACAGGTGTGGGTAAGTCATCTTGATTATCACCGATTACCCACTCAAGTACTTCGGAGGGGGTATCTACATCTTCCATTAGCTCTTGTTGGCTAATCCCTCTTCTTAAACCTTTACAGCTATCCCAAATGAAAGTTTCTAGACTTAATATATCAGCAATTGAGTTAACTGCGGCCCTAATTCGAAGGGTATCATGACTAATAATTTGTATAAGAGGTGCACCGGCTTTCACAGCAAGTGTTATTTTTTTTTTGAAATCCATAACTATCCATACAGCATAAAAAGATAAGTTTTTTAGCCAAGTAATATTCCTATTTCCATTTGGCCTTCAGAAAAAGTACTAAACTCTTAATAACTAT
>NZ_JACJDN010000373.1:0-4000 GCF_014163565.1 Pseudoalteromonas sp. SR45-5
CCAAGCTCTGCCATTCCAGCTGCTCTAAAGTGTGAAAGCATATCCATTTTTAAATAATTAAGCCTAAGCGCGATAGGCGCAGATACCGCCTCTATCATTAGCGTGCCGTCTCGGTAATTACTAACTCGGCATTTATCACCCAATTTAGGGCCTAAAAAATCTTTTAATAAGGTTTGCTGTGTATCAAGTGCTTGGCTTTTGCCTGCATAAGCCGATAAACGATTATTTAACCCCGCCATAATATCGGTTAGCGGTTTTGGTGCATATCTATCTTTAGCCATTTTACACCTCGTAAAAACTCACTTAGACCCAAAGATAATACTCTGGGTCTAAGTATACACTGCGTATTAATACTACGCGCCGGCTATTTGCATTTGCTCGATTAATACTGAGCCTGTTTGAATACCACCACGGCGTTCTATATCACCACCAATGGCGGAAATACCTTTAAACATGTCTTTTAAATTACCAGCAATAGTAATTTCACTTACCGGATATTGAATTTCACCATTCTCAACCCAAAAACCTGCAGCACCACGAGAGTAGTCACCCGTTACGGTATTTACGCCCTGCCCCATTAGCTCTGTAACTAATAAGCCAGTACCCATGGTTTTTAATAGTGCAGTTAAATCGTTATGAGTTTGCTCAACGAGCCAGTTATGTATACCGCCAGCATGTCCTGTTGGGGTCATGTTCATTTTACGCGCAGCATAACTTGCTAATAAATAAGTTTGTAACTCGCCGCCTTGAATTATTTCTCTATCGAATGTTTTAACACCTTCGCTATCAAACGGTGACGATGCCAACCCTTTTAAAATATGTGGGCGCTCAGCAATATTCACACAATGACTAAATACCTGAGTGCCTAAGCTATCAAGTAAAAAACTTGATTTACGATAAAGCGCGCCACCACCAATTGCCGACACCAAGTGACCAAACAATGAATTTGCAATATCGGCTCTAAAAATAACAGGCACTTTCATTGTGCCTAACTTTTGGCTGTTTAATTTAGCTAAGGTTTCAGCTGCCGCTTCAAGACCCACTGCCGCAGCATCATTTAAACCAGCCTGATCGCGAGCAACTGTATAAGCAGAGTCGCGCTGCATGTGTTCGCCATCTTTACCTATTACCATAGTACTAATACTATGACGAGTGCGCGGAAAACCTGCAATTAAACCGTGGCTGTTACCATAAACACGTAATCCCTGATGCGATGAAAAACTCGCACCATCAGAGTTAACAATACGCTCGTCCGCATTTAATGCAGCTTGCTCAGCAGCATGGCAAAGCTCAATGCCTTCCTCAGGACTTACATCCCAAGGATGATATAAATCTAAATCTTTAGGATTAAATTCAAGTAACTCTTTATCAGCAACGCCGTTAAATGGATCATCAGATGTAAATTTGGCTATATCAATCGCTTTTTCGACTACCGTGCGCAATGTTTTTGGATTTAAATCAGCCGTTGACGCCGAGCCTTTATTATTACCAACATATACACTAATGCCTAAGCCGCCGTCTTGGTTGAACTCAATGGTTTCTACTTCACCCATTCGTGTACTAACCGATAAACCAGACGTGCTAGACATCGCAGCTTCTGCAGCTGTAGCGCCTAATTTTTTAGCATGTTCGAGTACTTCTGCTACCGCATCTTTAACTTGCGATATTTGAGAATAAATTGGATCGTTTTGTTGGCTTTTCATAAATTAAGTCCTGAGCCTTAGAGGCATAATGCACGCATTTCTTATATTTAAATGCTAACACACTCAATGCATCACATCAGCTAATATTCCTAAGTATCATATTCATGTATAATGGCAAAAGTTATTTTTATTTAAGAGCACCCCATGGCAAAGAAAAAAGGCAAGCCTGCTGAAATTGAAGAAGAAATTGAATATGTATCAAGAACGGAGCTTAAACGCGAAGCGCAAGAGTTTCATCAGTTAGGTACTGAAATTGCCAAAATGGGTAAAAAACAGCGCGAACGCCTGCCATTAAATGACGATTTAAAAGAAGCGATGGTTGTTGCTGATAAAATAAGTAACAAAAGCGACGCGTATCGCCGCCACTTAAATTACATCGCTAAAACACTGCGTACTGTAGAAAACATTGATGATATTAAAGCGATTATCGATGTGATGCTTAATAAAAATAACCAAGCTGAAGTATTGGTCAAAAAAATTGAGCAATTACGTTCAGATTTAATTGAGCAAGGTGATGACCTTATCAATGAGACTATTGAGCAGTTTCCATCTCTTGATCGTCAACAAATGCGCCAATTGGTTCGAAATGCGGCAAAAGAAGCGAAAGCTGAAAAGCCGGGTAAAGGTTATAAAGAATTATTTCAATACCTTAAAGATGCTCATACTATTACGTATTAATTAGGTCGTATTAAGTTATATTTTATTAAAAAAGGTGCTTCGGCACCTTTTTTGTTATAGATCAAACCGCCTTCCTGAGTACTTTTTTATAATCCCCAATAAATAAATACTTAGGTGTGCGTGATGATTAAACTTCCACAATGGGATGAAACCCTAATAAACAAATATAATGTGTCTGGTCCGCGTTATACCTCTTATCCCACGGCTTTATCACTGCGTGACGGATATCAGCAACAAGACCTACTAAGCGCTATAGAATCGTCAACAAGTCGCTCTCTTTCTTTATATATTCACATCCCGTTTTGTAGTCAGCTTTGCTACTACTGTGGCTGTAATAAAATAATTACCCGTCATCAATCTAAGGCAGATACGTATCTCGACTTTTTAGCAAAAGAAATTACTGCCCAAGCGCCTTTATTTAAAAGCTACACGGTTGAGCAATTGCATTTAGGTGGCGGTACTCCCACCTTTTTAACCGCAAAACAAATGACCCGTTTAATTAAACTTTTAGAACAACACTTTAATTTTACACGCACAACAGAGCGCGGTATTGAAATAGACCCACGCTCACTTGCCGATAATATGCTTGTTGATTTAAGAATGCTTGGCTTTAACCGTGTCTCATTTGGGATTCAAGACTTTAACGACGACGTGCAACTTGCTGTTAATCGCCCGCAAAATGCAGATACCGTTAAGCAATTAATTACACAAGCTCGCGAGCTAGGATTTCAATCTATTAATGCAGATATGATTTACGGGCTACCTCTGCAAACGCCAGAGAGCTTTAAGAAAACTATAGAGCAACTTATTGAGTTAAGCCCTGACAGAGTATCAGTGTTTAACTACGCGCATTTACCAGAGCGCTTTGCTGCACAGCGTAAGATTAAAGATGCAGATTTACCCAGTGCTCATAATAAGCTCACCATGTTTAAAAATACGCTGGAGCAGATGACGCAAGCAGGCTATCAATTTATTGGTATGGACCATTTTGCAAAAACTGATAATGAACTAGCTGTTGCGCAAAATGTAGGCAAGTTACATCGTAACTTTCAAGGTTATACAACCCATGGAAATTGTGATTTATTAGGTTTAGGCGTGTCATCAATTTCACAAATTGGCACCGCCATTTTACAAAATCAAAAAGAATTAAAACATTATTACCACAACGTAGAAACACAAAGCGGTAGTGCTCTTAATAAAGGAATGCACTTAACACATGATGATGTAATTCGTGCTGATGCAATTAAACAGCTCATTTGCCAATTTGAATTAGATATACAAGACTTTAGTGAAAAACACGCGCTTATATTTAATGACTACTTTGAGGATGCATTAGTAGCGCTGGCGCCACTTATAAAAGATGAACTAGTCACTATAATTGATAATAAAATTAGCGTAACACCACGCGGGAACTTATTCATTCGTATTATTTGTATGTGCTTCGATGCTCACTTACAAAAACAAATTAACGCAACGCGCTTTTCAAGGGTGATTTAGCCTGAACTCTGGATAATAAATACATCGGCACAAAAAAAGCAGACCTAGGTCTGCTTTTTGTATTTAAGTTGTAGCTTTAATTAAAAACGACTTTATCGCTACCTGGAGCGGCTTTAAACTCG
>NZ_JACJDN010000374.1:0-3998 GCF_014163565.1 Pseudoalteromonas sp. SR45-5
GTGAGGTTTTTTTGTGCTAAATGTATAGAAAATAATAACAACTCAAGCACCTCAACAATGATCAAAACATTTACCTTTTCGTTGCTTAGTGTATTAGCAATTTTTAACGCTAAAGCACAAGAGCTAAAAACCATCGATGAAATCCACAGTGCATATAAAAATAATTCTATTAATGCACAGCAACTCACCCAAAATTATATAGACCGAATTAATAAACTTAACCCACAATACAATGCAGTTATTAGTATTGAGCCTACAGCGATTGCTCAAGCTAAAACGTTAGATGAACTTGCCGCCAAAGACACTTGGACAGGTCCATTACACGGAATACCTGTACTTCTTAAAGATAATATAGAAACAAAAGGCACACTTCCCACAACGGCTGGCTCTTTAGCACTTAAAAATAACGTTACTAATAATGATGCTTTTGTTGTTAAACAACTACGTAATGCGGGCGCTATAATTTTAGGTAAAGCTAATTTAAGTGAATGGGCAAATTTTCGTTCATCCTATTCATCGTCAGGCTGGAGTGCCGTAGGCGGACAAACACATAATGCGCACGATGTAACACGTAATCCATGTGGTTCTAGTGCAGGCTCTGCTGTGGCAGTCGCACTTAACTTTGCGCCCATAGCATTAGGGACTGAAACAGACGGTTCAATTACGTGCCCTGCCTCAGTAAATGGAGTTTATGCAATAAAACCGAGTATGGGCCAAGTATCACGCTCAGGTGTTGTGCCTCTTTCTAGTAGTCAAGACTCAGTAGGGCCGATGGCGCATTCACTTAAAGATGCATTGCTGGTTTTATCAGTTTTGCAAGGTGAGGACTCTCTCGATGCAACAACTACAGGGTTTAAATTAAATACAGGTAATCTAAAATCAAAATCATCACTTATTATAGGTGCGCTACCTAGCGATAAATTTACAATTGAAACGCAGCGCCTTTATGCCAAGCAGTTACAAGCATTAAAACAGGCTGGGCACACTATTATTAATGTAGATATTACTGACAACTTAGATACGCTATTTGTTGATGAATACTATATTTTACTTTACGACTTCAAAGCCGAAATTAATCACTACCTCGCAAGCACTCCAGCACAAGTGGCTGTAAAAAGCCTAAAAGCACTTATTAATTTTAATATTCAAAATAAAAATACAGAAATGCCCCACTTTGAGCAAGACATCCTAGTTCAATCTCAGGCTATTGATTTAACTAACAAACAAAAATACCAAGAGACTAAAGAACGCTATCGCACTTTAGCAACGACAGCCATTGTTAATGTATATAAAAACAACAAGCTTGATATTGTTATAGCGCCTACAGTATCACCCGCCTGGAAGACAGACTTAGTTAATGGTGATAATTTTAATGGTAGTAGTAGTTCGTTATCTGCTATTGCAGGCACAACGCACATAACTCTGCCGGTAGGCAAAGTAAGTGGTTTACCAGTTGGTTTGTCCATAATAGCAAATAAAGAGGGCGAGCAAGCGGCTTATGTATACGCAAATATTATTGATGAGGTGTTATCATCAGGCACAAAAAAACCTGAGTAAACTCAGGTTTTTTTAAACTAAACGGCGTTAACTATGACTTTTTAAGTGACAGTTTTTCGCCTTTTAAGCTTTTACGAACGCTTGAAATACGTGAGCGATTTACTGCTCTCGCTTCACCGGTTGCTTGTCCTGATAACTTGTTAGAACGTGTACGGCGTAAATGCGCTGGTTTTTTACCAATTTTATCAATTAGTACTTCACGGTTACTTACTTCGTAACCTTCTAAATATACACGTTTGATTTTTTGACCGATTAACGTTTCAATTTCAAACAAAGTGTTTTCTTCTTCGCGGCTAACAAATGAGATTGCTTGACCTTGGCGACCAGCACGACCTGTACGGCCAATACGGTGAACGTAATCTTCTGCAAGCCATGGTAAATCAATATTAATTACACGAGGTAAGCCATCAATATCAATACCACGAGCAGCCACTTCTGTAGCCACTAATACACGTACTTTGCCTTCTTTAAACTCACGTAAAGCACGACGACGGTTACCTTGAGATTTGTCACCGTGGCAAACGCCTGCCGGAATACCATCAAGGTTAAGCTCTTTAACAAGCTCATCAGCCGTTTCTTTCATGTTTACGAATACAAGCACTTGTTGCCAGTTTTTCTTACCAATCAATTCAGAAAGTAGCTCTTGCTTACGACGCTCTTCAACAGGATAAACAACATGCTCAACAGTACTTGCTGTACTGTTAGTTTGATCAACACGCACTATTTCAGCTTGTTTTAATACTTTAGATGCAAACTGTTTAATTGCTGCAGGGAATGTAGCTGAGAAAAGTAAAATCTGGCGCTCTTCTGCACAGCTTTTAATCACGTTTTGCATGTCTTCAATAAAGCCCATATCAAGCATACGGTCAGCTTCATCAAGAACAAGGTGCTTAACACTTGCAAGGCTTAAGTTACCTAAACGAATATGATCAAATAAACGACCTGGGGTTGCAACAACAATATCAACACCTTCATTTAAAGCGTTTGCTTGGCCGGCGGTACTAACACCACCAAATAAACTAACAACTTTAAGTGATGTATGCTTTGCAAAATCTCTAAAATTATTTGCAATTTGTTCTGCAAGTTCACGCGTTGGAGCAAGTACTAACGCATGAGGTGCATTCGTTGTGCTGAGTTCAGACTCAACCAATTTTTGGATGATAGGTAAAGCAAACGCGGCAGTTTTGCCGGTACCAGTTTGTGCACTGGCTAAAACGTCTTTACCTTTACGAACAGCAGGGATTGCTGCGCGCTGAATGGGCGTAAGAGTGTGATAGTTAAGTTCGTCCAACGCCTGGATGATTTCAGGAGCGAAACTAAAAGATTTAAAATTCATGCTGTATAACCTACGGCCACATTATCAAGGGTCGCAAATTATACAGCAAAAACGAGTCAACAGTTAGCTTTAAACTGGATTAAAAGCTAAAAATTAGTTTGTTAAGTCATTAAAATATTGATTATCAACTCAAGAAAGCGTTAATACCTCATTTTGTTTTAATAACTGTGCTTTACCACCGACAACTTCACGTTCGTTAAGCTCATTTATTAATGGCAAACCTACTTTTTGTTGCTCATCACTAAGCGGTAAATACGGTAATCTAAATACAGGGTTTACTGCACCTGTCATCATCAATGCGGTATTAATAGCAATCGGGTTTGGTTCACAGAACAACCAGTTCATTAATGGTTGTAATGACGTATTTAACTCATCATTTTTAGTATCCATTAACTGACGAAATAACCCAGGTATTAAGTTAGAAGTAACCGAAATAACACCGTGCGCTTTATGTGTGTGGCGCGCATCGTGACTTTCGTCATCGTTACCCGACCAACATGCAATACCTTGTTGTTCATAATGGGCAATACGTTCATTACCGCCACACTCTTTAACACCAATAAAATATTCATGCTTAGCGAGTGGCTCAATAATATCAGGTGTTAGGTCTTGACCTGTTCGCCCTGCTACGTTGTAAATAAAGGCAGGTCCAATATCAAGTACGCGTTTAAAGTGCTCTTTAACACCCGCGATTGACGTACGTCCGTAATACGGGTTAATTTGCAGTGCTGCATCCATACCGCTGGCAAAGCCATATTTAGTTGCTTTAATCGCTTCACGGGTGTTGTTACTACCGGTATTACCAACAATAACCAGTTTGTCGCCATACTTGTTTGCACTGTGCGCTATAAGCATTAAATGCTCTTCCCAGTTCATTAACTGGCCTTCGCCTGTTGTGCCACCGACTACAATGCCATCAACGCCCGCTGCAATTTGTATTTCTACGAGTTCATCGTACTTTGCGAGATCTATTTCACCGTTTGCTAAGTATGGCGTTTTAATAGCTGTAATAAGGCTTGCTTGTTTAATTTTCTCTAGGGTGCGCATAAAAAATCATTATTTATAAAACTTGCGCTATTTGTAACATAATTGCGGGTACTTTTGG
>NZ_JACJDN010000375.1:0-3995 GCF_014163565.1 Pseudoalteromonas sp. SR45-5
CTACAGTTTATTAACTAAATTGCAAAATGCTCACGCTTATTGAGCCTTTATAAGTCGTTTTTTGAGTAGTAATCAGTTAAAATGCCCGCTTCTAAGCTAGCTCATTAACTGAGGAAATCAAACTACAATGGATACTCATCGTCCCATTCGTCGCGCACTATTAAGTGTGTCTGATAAAACCGGTATTGTTGAATTTGCCCGCGCACTTGAAGCGCAAGGCGTTGATATTTTATCAACTGGCGGCACATGTAAACTACTTGCTGATAACGCCATAAAAGTGACTGAAGTATCAGATCACACAGGCCACCCTGAAATCATGGATGGTCGCGTAAAAACCCTTCACCCAAAAATTCACGGCGGCATATTAGCCCGTCGCGGACAAGATGAAAGCGTAATGGCAGATAACAACATTTCTGCTATCGACATAGTTGTAGTTAACTTATACCCCTTTGCGAATACAGTCGCTCAAGAAAACTGCAGCCTTGAAGATGCCATTGAAAATATTGATATTGGCGGCCCTACAATGGTTCGTGCAGCCGCTAAAAACCACAAAGATGTAACAATCGTGGTAAACGCGAGCGACTACGACCGTGTTATTAGCGAAATGCAAAACAACAATGGTTCAACAACGTACAAAACACGTTTTGATTTAGCGATTGCCGCCTACGAGCACACTGCACAATACGATGGCATGATTGCTAACTACTTCGGTAAAATGGTGCCTGATTACACCGAGGAAGCTGCTGTAGAGACTAAATTCCCACGTACTATCAATATGCAGTTCACTAAAAAGCAAGATATGCGTTACGGTGAAAACTCACATCAAGATGCTGCTTTTTATGTTGAAAATGACATTGCTGAAGCATCAGTTGCAACAGCAACTCAATTGCAAGGTAAGGCCCTTTCGTTTAACAACATTGCAGATACCGATGCAGCACTTGAATGTGTTAAAGAATTTGACGTACCTGCGTGCGTAATTGTAAAACATGCTAATCCGTGTGGTGTTTCAATTGGCGACAATATTCTACAAGCATACGAGCGCGCTTTTAAAACAGACCCTACATCAGCATTTGGTGGCATTATTGCCTTTAACCGAGAGCTAGATGCAGCAACTGCACAAGCAATTGTTGACCGTCAGTTTGTTGAAGTAATTATTGCACCTAGTATTTCGAGCGACGCTGCAAAAATTGTTGAAGCTAAAAAGAACGTGCGCCTATTAGAATGTGGACAGTGGACAGGTAAAGCAGCTGGCCAAGATATTAAACGCGTTAACGGCGGTATTTTAGTTCAAGACCGCGACTTAGGCATGGTAACGCAAGGCGACTTAAAAGTTGTTTCTAAGCGCCAGCCTTCTGAGCAAGAACTTAAAGATTTACTGTTTTGCTGGAAAGTAGCTAAATTTGTTAAATCAAACGCAATTGTTTATGCCCGTGACGGTATGACCATTGGTGTAGGCGCAGGCCAAATGAGCCGCGTATACTCAGCTAAAATTGCAGGTATAAAAGCCGCCGACGAAAACCTTGAAGTTAAAGGTTCAGTTATGGCGTCTGACGCATT
Organism: Pseudoalteromonas sp. SR45-5; assembly: GCF_014163565.1. Classification (NCBI taxonomy): domain Bacteria; kingdom Pseudomonadati; phylum Pseudomonadota; class Gammaproteobacteria; order Alteromonadales; family Pseudoalteromonadaceae; genus Pseudoalteromonas; species Pseudoalteromonas sp. SR45-5. The sequence continues at coordinate 1,558 of NZ_JACJDN010000375.1, forward strand.
CTTCCCATTCCGTGATGGCATTGACGCAGCCGCAGCCGCTGGCATTACTGCGGTAATTCAGCCTGGTGGCTCAATGCGTGATGAAGAAGTGATTGCAGCTGCTGATGAAGCTGGCATGGCAATGGTACTAACTGGTATGCGCCATTTCCGCCACTAATCACACAAAGGGTTAAACGTTGGTTTAACCCTTTTTGTTTGCTATAAATTCACGTATTCTGATTATTCAATAACCTATTTAAAATTATAATGTGAAGGAACAAACAATGAAATTTGCGCTAAAATCGCTACTTGTAGCCACACTAACAATGACATCGACTATGGCGCTTAGCCATAACCACGAATCAAGCCTTGAACATGCACTTCAATCAAGCGAACGCAGTGCTAAAAACAGCGCTCGTGATGAATATCGTCACCCAGCTCAAACACTTGCATTTTTTGGCTTTAAACCAACCATGACAGTTGTTGAAATTGCACCCGGTGGTGGTTGGTATAGTGAAATTTTAGCGCCAGCATTAAAAGAGCAAGGCACTTATTATGCCGCGCACTTTCCTGCTGATTCATCAGTTGGCTACTACCAACGCTCTCTTGCAGGCTTTAAACAAAAAGTAGCTGAAGATGAGCGCTTTAGTAGCGTTAAAATTACTGAATTTGCACCTGTAACACATTTAGATATTGCACCAGCTGGCAGTGCCGATATGGTTTTAACATTTCGTAATGTACATAACTGGTATATGGGCAAAGATAAAAGCGGTGCATTAAGTGCATTCCAAGCTTTTTATAAAGCCCTTAAACCAGGTGGTACATTAGGTTTAGTTGAACACCGTTTAGCTGAAGAGCGTGCTGATGAAGATCAAAAAACATCAGGTTATATGAAGCAGAGCTACGTAGTAGACCTTGCTGAACAAGCTGGGTTTGAATTAGTAGCAAGCAGTGAAATAAATGCAAATCCAAAAGATACAGCCGATCACCCTAAAGGTGTATGGACGCTGCCACCAAGCTTAAGACTCGGCGAACAAGATGCTGACAAATATAAAGCCATTGGTGAAAGCGACCGCATGACGCTGAAATTTAAGAAACCGCTTTAAATAGGAATTTTCGCCATGAATGTTTTAGTCATTGGCAGCGGCGGCCGCGAACACGCACTTGCGTTTAAAGCCGCTCAAAACACCAAAGTAAATACTGTATTTGTAGCCCCTGGTAATGCAGGTACTGCACTTGAACCAAAACTTGAAAACGTAGCAATAAACGTTGACGACTTAGATGGTTTACTTAGTTTTGCACAGCAAAATAAGGTAGAGCTTACTATTGTAGGTCCAGAAATACCGTTAGTACTGGGTGTTGTTGATAAGTTTCGTGAGCATAACATGGCTATTTTTGGACCAACGGCGGGCGCAGCTCAGCTTGAAGGTTCGAAATCGTTTACTAAAGACTTTTTAGCACGTCATAAAATCCCAACTGGCGACTACCAAACGTTTGAACAGATTGAGCCTGCCCTTGCTTATTTAAAAGAGAAAGGCGCGCCAATTGTTGTAAAAGCAGATGGTTTGGCTGCGGGTAAAGGCGTAATTGTAGCCATGACGGAGGCCGATGCCGAAGAAGCGATTCGCGATATGCTTGCGGGTAATGCTTTTGGCGATGCGGGAAGTCGTGTTGTTATTGAAGAGTTTTTAGACGGTGAAGAAGCGTCTTTCATTGTAATGGTTGATGGTAAAAACGTATTACCATTTGCAACAAGCCAAGATCATAAACGCGCTTACAATGGCGATGCGGGTCCTAACACGGGTGGCATGGGTGCATACTCACCTGCGCCAGTTGTTACTGATGAAATCCACCAGCGTATTATGAACGAAGTGATCTACCCTACGGTAGAAGGCATGGCAAGCGAAGGCCATCCGTACACCGGCTTTTTATATGCAGGTTTAATGATTGACGAAACAGGCACCCCTAAAGTAATTGAGTACAATTGTCGCTTTGGCGATCCTGAAACTCAACCAATGATGCTACGTTTGCAATCAGATTTGGTTGAATTGATTGAAGCTGCTAACCGTGTAGAACTTGATAAAACAACAATTGAGTTTGACCCACGCGCAGCCGTTGGTGTTGTACTTGCCGCTAAAGGCTACCCTGGTGATTACCCTAAAGGTGACGCTATTTCGGGGCTAAAAGTGGATTACCCTGCAGGTGAAAAAGTGTTTCATGCGGGTACTAAACAAAGTGGCAATGACGTTGTAACCGCAGGCGGTCGCGTATTATGCGCAACAGCACTTGGTAACACTGTTACGCAAGCGCAGCAACGCGCCTATGAGCTTGTTAAAAAAATTAGCTGGGATGGTATGGAATATCGTACAGATATAGCTTACCGTGCTATTGCACGCGAGCAATAGCCTATAATACCTATTCATTGGTATAACCAATTAATTTAACTAAAAAAGCGCAGT
>NZ_JACJDN010000376.1:0-3965 GCF_014163565.1 Pseudoalteromonas sp. SR45-5
AATATAGAAAGTTTGCATAATACTGGGGTACAAGCTTTTAAAATCTAAAACAATGACATTTTTATAAAGCCCAGGAATAGACTCCATTACATAACCGCCAGGACTTTCGAATGTAAGCCCATGATCGCCCATATTAGGAGCAACATAACCGCTGCGATGCAGCATTGGTAAATACATATTGATAAAAGCAGCGACAGAGCCGCCCTTTTTTTCAAGCTCTAGCCCTGTGAGCTTTGTTCTTATAATAGAAAAGTCGAGTAGCTTTAATTTATCAAAAATTTTATTTACCAAAATACAATCTTGTCGATTATATTTTGCTAAAGAAAGCTTATCTTCATTAAATTGCCTAATAATTTCCTGCAGACTATTAGCCGTGTCGATTAATTTGGACTCACCCAACACTTGATTTGAAACATTAGCTAAAGAAAAGCTCTCAAAGCTATATGTAGCATTTTTTAAAGTGTCTATTCCATCAACCACACATCGCCCAGGGATCGATACTCGAGTAAAGTGTCCTTTTCGAACATATAAAGGTTGATCTTCCCTACCCAGTAATAACTTAACCCCAAGTGCTTCAGCTCTGTCATGAATAACCGAAAAATCGAACTCAATTACATTCCAGCCAATTATGACATCAGGATCGCTAAGCTTAATAAAATGCTCCAATCCCTTTAAGAGCTCAGCCTCATCTACACACCAAATAATATCAAACTCTAGGTTTTCAGTTTCCCTATCTGGCTCGCCAATCATTAAAACACAGTCTAAATTGCAGCCCACAAGTCCAACAGAAAACAAAACGCCACTTTCGTTACATTCAATGTCTAACGAGAGCTTATTAAGAGCTGGGGAGTACTCATCATTTGCTTTTAATTTTGCCTCTGTTACTAATGTATAACCATTTTGATAAAAAACATTACCCGTTATCCAAGCTCCTCCTTTTATAAAGCGCTCCATTAAATAACGCTCTATTGGTCGAATGTCTTCTTCAAATAATACAACTACACGTTGCTTTAAAGCTTTAGCAGCAGAATAAAAATGTTTTAGTGATTTGAAGTAACAGGCCGACATATCTTCTTGCTGAAAGTTTTTTAACTCAAGACTTTTAATATTAAAGATAAGTGATTCAGCGGCTAATATTTCATTCACTATTTCAGCATCTTTGCTTTTAATAAAAAACAGCGCATTTTCGTTAGTCGACACCGTTTTTATAGGCCCTTTATCACTACAAAACCACGCTTCGTAGCAGATGCCGTTAGCAGTATCATAAGCATGAGAAGAAACAATAAAACCAGCTGTTAAGTACATTATTACTAAACCTTATATATATATGTAAGTTTTTACTTAATTCAAAATGCTTTAAAGCCATACATTCAACCTAAATAAACACTCAGATACTTTATTTGCTAAATTAATCTCATCACTTCTTGTAGTTACACTCTTATAACTCTAAAATCCATAGCACTGTAATTATATACATACTTTAGGTAAATCATCCCATGCTTTCTGACTCACTAAAAAAAACAATTAGGCAAGTACACCAGCATGTGGCTAGTAACCTAAAAGATTATCGCCCTCGTAGCAGTCAAAATTATCTTGTAGCCGAAATAGCAAAAACACTTGCTGGCGAATACCATAAAAAGCAGCGCATTTGCGTAATTGAAGCAGGCACCGGTACCGGTAAGTCTCTTGCCTATTGTTTAGGCGCATTGCCTCTTGCCTTAGCGCAAAAAAAGAAGCTGGTTATTTCTACCGCGACCGTTGCACTGCAAGAACAATTAATAGCAAAAGAACTCCCATTTTTTAAAAAGCATTCAGGCCTCGACTTTAAATTTGATTTGGTAAAAGGTCGCCATCGTTATATTTGCGCTCACAAATTACATAATGCTGTAAATGGCGATAGCCAAACACAAATGGACTTTATGCCAACGCTTACTTCACCATTGAGCGCAATGGAAACCAAGTGTTTGAATGAGCTATATAACGCATATGTGAATAAAAAATGGCAAGGCGATAGAGACAGCTGGGCCGATACCGTACCCGACAGAGTATGGAACTTAATAGCGTGCGATAAACATTCATGCCAACGCCAAATGAAGGCCCATCAAACGTGTCCGTTTCAGCTTGCTCGTAATCAATTAATGCAAATGGATGTGCTGGTAATTAATCACTCTTTATTACTAGCTGATTTAGACTTAGGCGGCGGTAAAATTTTACCCGAGCCCGACAACACCATTTATGTAATTGATGAAGCGCATCATTTAGCACATATAACACGCGACTTTTCATCGGCCGCAGCAACAATTAAAGGTACAATAGAATGGCTTGATAAGCTCACCAAGTTTAGCGGAAAAATGGCAAAGGTTTTAGTGGGGCAAAGAGCCATTGGCCAAAACTTTAAACTTTGCGACAGTATTAATGACGCGAATAAAGATTTAAAAGTAGTTCGCGATATTCTCGATAATGCCGACTTTGAATACTCAAAAGACGATACTTATCGCTTTGAGCACGGTGAAATTCCACAATCGCTGCACAGTAAAGCAAAAGACATAAGCGAAGCCACGCAAGATGCGCTGCGCTGTTTAAACAAAATGCACGACACCCTTACCCAAGATGTAAGCGACGGCGACATAAAACCTTACGTTGCCGACCCAATACTAGGCGAAAGCGGTCAATACATAAACCGCTTAGAGCAACTGAACAAACTATGGTTTAGTTACGCAAAAAAAGGCGAAGGTGCTCCTCATGCACGGTGGATAAAGCGCCTTGAATACAAAAGCCATCACGATCACTTATTAAGCGACTGCCCTATCGAGGTCGGTTATTACTTAAAAGATAAATTGTGGCGAGAATGCGCGGGCGCTGTTTTGTGCTCTGCTACATTAAGTGCACTGGGCTCGTTCGATCACTTTGCTTACGAAACAGGACTTGCTAAAGAAGAAGGCGTTAAATTTATTAAAGTACCTTCTCCTTTTGATTACCCCAAACAAGCCACTTTACGTATTCCGGTATCTAAAGTAGAACCTACCGATAAAGACTTTAGTGACCACTTAGCTAAAACTTTACCAGAGTACCTAAATGATAAAAAAGCGAACCTTGTACTATTCGCTTCTTACTGGCAAATGGACCACGTAACAAAGTTCCTTAGAACAAAAGGTTTTAACTTATTAGTACAAGGTGAGATGTCGCGAGAAGCATTGCTTAAATTACACACTAAAAATGTAGACGAAGGCAAAGGCAGTATTTTATTTGGAACACAAAGCCTTTCGGAAGGTCTTGATTTACCTGGTAAATATTTAGAGAACCTAATAATCACTAAAATTCCGTTTGCTGTACCTACTTCGCCAATAGAAGAAGCGCAAGCAGAATTTGTACAAAGCAAAGGTGGTAACCCGTTTTTAACGATTACCGTGCCAGATGCCGCAAAGAAATTGGTACAAAGCTGTGGTAGACTGCTGCGAAAAGAGAGTGATGAAGGCTGTATTACTATTCTCGATAGACGCTTAGTTACTAAGCGATACGGTAAAGCCATGCTCGACACCCTACCACCTTTTAAAAGACAAATAGATTATTAATGTTTGAACTCGCACTCGATCCAACAACCTGGGCTGTTTTATGTGCTGTTGCACTTGCCGCAGGTTTTATAGACGCTATCGCCGGTGGCGGTGGCATGTTAACTGTACCCGCTTTATTAACTGCTGGCTTACCTCCACATTTAACATTAGGCACCAATAAATTAGCGGCTAGCTTTGGCTCGTTAACGGCAAGCTATACATACTATAAAAAGAACTTATTTAGTCCTAAGTTTTGGGCAGCCTCCATTATTGCTACCGCAATAGGTGCATTGATAGGTACTGTTATTGTTGATCATTTAAGTATCGATTTTTTAAACAAACTACTCCCCATTATTATTATTTTAGTTGCTGGCTATAGCTTATTTGGTAATTTAAGCACCACCGAAGGCGATG
>NZ_JACJDN010000377.1:0-3960 GCF_014163565.1 Pseudoalteromonas sp. SR45-5
GTTTAATTGAGCTAGCGCAAATATGCGTAAAATGTTTCACCTATGATATAACTACAGGTGGATTAAATTTAATGGTAAATAATAATGAGTAACTCTATGTTTGATCACAAATTAAGTGGCCCAAGCTTGGCTTTTCAACCGCTTTACTTACAAGTGGCTGATTATATTAAACAGCTCATTGTTGAAAGACGCTGGGTACCTGGCGAAGCACTACCAAGCGAATTTCGCCTTGCTGAAGAATTTAACGTAAGCCAAGGTACGGTTCGTAAAGCACTTAATTTATTAACCGACAATAAAATAGTGACTCGTCGCCAAGGCGTTGGTACGTTTGTATCAGAGCATACTGCGCAAGATGCCTTATTTAGGTTTTTTCCGTTACAAGCCGACGGTAAAGGCGCTGATTTGCCAAAGGCTGAACTGCTATCGGTTGAGCTTTGTGCAGCGCCAATTGAAGTAACAGAAGCGTTACAACTCAATAAAAAAGACAAAGTTACCAAGCTTGTTCGTAGACGTATTCTTGATAACGAATTTTGCATGAGCGAAACTATATACCTACCGCAAAGCTACTTTCCTGATATACATCAAAGTAGTGATATTCCGCATACATTGTACCATTACTATCAAACCAAATTTAACCAAACTGTACACAAAACCCAAGACAGTATTAAAGCTGTACTTGCTACAGCTGATGATGCCAAAATGCTTGCTATTAAAGCTGGCGACCCACTGCTGTTGGTATCACGAATTACCGAATCAATCGAAGGTAAGCTAATTGAATACCGCCAAAGCAAATGCCGTAGCGATCATTACCACTATCAAATTGAACTTGATTAATTAAAAGCGTGTTTAGTGCTAAAAACTTACTTTAGCGCATAATAATTAAATATTTTTTAAAGGCAGCAAACGCTGCCTTTTTGCTGCCTGTAGGTTTTTTAACCCACCCATTTACTACTTTGCTGTTAACACAGTATTGACACTGTTTGATTCGTATAATAACTTATGTCTTATACAAGACCTAAGTCATTATGCATTTTTAACAGGAATTCCCAATGAGTTCATTAAATAATATCCCTCCAGTAGGGTTCGGTTTATGGAAAGTAGCACAAGAAGATTGTGCGCAAACGGTATACCAAGCCATTAAGGCAGGTTACCGCCATCTTGATTGCGCATCAGACTACGGTAACGAAGAACAAGTAGGCGATGGCATAGCCCAAGCAATAAACGATGGTTTATGTACTCGCGAAGAATTATGGGTAACATCAAAACTGTGGAATACCTTTCATGCACCAGAGCATGTTGGCCTCGCGATTGATAAAACACTGAGTGATTTAAAGCTAGATTACCTAGACTTATACCTAATTCATTTTCCGATTGCGCAAACATTTGTGCCAATAGAAACCCGCTATCCACCAGAGTGGTTTGTTGACCCAGACGCGCAAAATCCACAAATGGAGCTGGCAAAAGTGCCGCTATATTTAACGTGGCAAGCAATGGAAGAGCAAGTACATAACAACAAAGCTAAACGCATTGGAGTATGTAATTACTCAAGCGCGCTGCTTCACGATTTAATGACCTACGCAAATATCAAACCCGCTATGTTGCAAATTGAGTCGCACCCTTATTTAACGCAAGAGCGATTAGTAAGACTCGCAAAGCAGTACGATATTCCGGTTACTGCGTTTTCACCACTGGGTGCGCTTTCATACCTTGAGCTAGAAATGGCTGATAAAACTGAATCAGTTCTTGAGCAAAGCGTTGTTAAAGCGGCTGCACACAATCATGGCAAAACGCCAGCACAAGTAGTTCTTCGTTGGGGCGTGCAACGCGGCACAGCCATTATTCCAAAAACTTCAAAACTTGAACGCATGAAAGAAAACCTCGCACTGTTTGATTTTGAATTAACAGAGCAAGAAATGGCGCAAATTTCTGCGCTTAACAGTAATCGCCGATTTAACGACCCTGGGCACTTTTGTGAAGCTGCCTTTAACCGTTTTCACCCAATTTACGATTAGGAACATACAATGTCAGCTACCGAAATTAACTACGCCTCAGTGCCAACTCAATTAACATTCGATGACTCGGTTTTTCCGTGCATTGTGGTTAATAACAATAACGCCAGCACCGTTGAAGAAGCGGTAGCTTTCATTCGCGCAAATAAAAGTGAATTGGCTAAAAAACTTCGCAGCTCAGGTGCTGTGTTGTTTCGCGGCTTTCCTATAAATAGTGCCGAAACCTTTGATACTTTTTCAGCCGGGTTTGACTACACAAACTTTACCTATAAAGAGTCACTGTCTAACGCAGTACGAATTAATTTTACCGAACGTGTATTTACAGCTAACGAAGCGCCAAAAGATGTAGAAATATACTTGCATCACGAAATGGCGCAAACGCCTATTTCGCCAAGTAAGTTGTTCTTTTTTTGTAAATCGGCCGCTGAAGAAGGCGGTGCAACACCTCTTTGCCGATCAGATAAATTATTTAGTGCGTTAAAAGAATACGACAGCAAGCTTGCCCATGACTTTGAACACAAAGGCCTAAAATATACCACCTATATGCCAGCCGCTGACGACGCAACATCAGGCCAAGGCCGAAGCTGGAAAAGTACGCTAAGTGTAGAAACCAAAGACGAAGCACATAATAAATTAACCGAACTTGGTTACGAGTGGGAATGGCTTGAAGACGGCTCACTAAAAGCCGTTACACCGGTACTGCCTGCGGTAGTAACTCTTGAAAATAACGTACAGGTTTTTTATAACCAACTGATTGCCGCTTACATGGGCTGGAAAGGTGTACGCGAAAACCCATCAATCGCCATTACTTTTGGCGATGGTAGTGCAATACCCAAAGCAGGACTTGATAAAATTGTTGAGCTTTCTAAAGTATTTACCTTTGATCTTGCATGGCAAGACGGTGACGTTGCTTTAGTTGATAACGAAATGGCTATGCATGGTCGTCGCCCTTTTACAGGTGAACGTAAGCGCCAAGTATTAGTAGCACTTACCGCAGCTAAAGCGTAATGCAGCGCTTAAGCAGTAAATTAAGCTGTAAAATATCACCTTTATGGCAAGGTGCCAGTATTGCTGCAATGACTGGCCTTGCCGCCTTATTTTTGAGTGAGCATTACGGCGCGCCAGCCATGTTGTTTGCTTTGTTACTGGGTATGGCAGTCTCATTTTTGTATCAAAGCGATAGCCCTTGCGCCAAAGGTATCGATTTTACCGGCACCACGGTTTTGCGTGTAGGTATAGTACTGCTAGGCACACGCATAGCGCTGGGAGATTTAGTAACACTGGGTTGGCAAACAGCACTTATGTTAGCGGGCGCCATATTTACCACTATTATTTTAGGTGTAGTGCTAGCGCGCGTATTTGGCTTACAAAAACGCTTTGGTGCACTAACAGGTGGCTCGGTTGCTATTTGTGGAGCGTCTGCTGCGCTGGCTATCTCGTCTATTATGCCAAACAGCGAGCATAAAGAACGCGATACCCTATTAACCGTTATTGGCGTAACAGCTATGTCGACTATCGCTATGATCCTCTACCCTATCGTGGTTAATTATCTTGAATTTAACGCGCATAATGCAGGCGTATTTTTAGGTGGCACAATACATGATGTAGCCCAGGTAGTGGGTGCAGGTTATTCGGTATCACCCGAGACAGGCGATATAGCAACTCTAACTAAGCTAGTACGTGTTGCAATGCTACTACCCGTTGTACTTATTATGATGGTTGTTATTAATCACTCAAATAAAGAAAAACACGGAGAGTTACCTAAAGTACCTGGGTTTTTAATTGGCTTTGTAATACTTATGGTAATAAATAGCTGCTTTTCAGTTCCTACAATAGTACTTGAAACCGCTAACGAACTTTCGCAGTTCTTTTTAATTGCTGCTATTTCAGCCATAGGTATGAAAACTAATTTAGGAAAACTAACCGAAGTAGGTATGAAACCCATTATTTT
>NZ_JACJDN010000378.1:0-3937 GCF_014163565.1 Pseudoalteromonas sp. SR45-5
TGATATTTTTACAGCAGAGAACAAACACTATATTACGTTGTATGTAAAAGCTGATTTTGAAGGCGGAGAGCCTGAGCTTAAAGAGCCTAATAAATGTTTAAAGTGGCGCTGGTGCGATATTAATAATCTACCAACGCCACTGTTTACATCACTAAAAAATTACTTATCTGAGGCTGTACTAGCCTAGTTATTTTGTTGGCGGTGTCGCTGGGCTTAACTCTAGTTTACTAAAGCTTACTTGAGCGTAATCGCCATTTTGTTTATCTGTAGTCCAATCGCCAGTGCCTAAACAACCTGGGTACCAAATACCTTTAGCGCTCTTAGTGCTACATTGGTTATAAGCGCCGGCTTTAAAGTAATGCCAATCTGCAGCGTAACCATGTGGATGGTCTTTTTCGTCCACTTTGCCATAAGCATCTACGTTATTACCTAAGTTAATAGAGTAGTTAACGTCTTCTTTGCCTTGTGCGCTAAATGTAAGGTGCATAACATTTTTATACACATTGACCGTGTAGCTAAATTCTTCACCTAGTGCAATACCGGCACTGCCAGGCTGATTAGGGTTTTCCCATGTATTACCCCAAACTGGGTAAGTAATGTCTTTACGGTCAGGATTGGTTTTAGGTAAGTTACGTTCGTAGTTCCAAAAAACTGAGCCTGTTTTATGCCCTGGCCATTTTTTGTAATATATTTTAAGTGGCTCATTGCCCCAGCCATAACCAAGCTTGGTATCAATAAGTGCCTGATCTTTACCTGCGTGAATTTGCCCTACAACAACCGAGTAAGCTGCTTTTTTATCAGGATCAGTCGCACGTAGCGCAACGTGATCTACTTTTAACGTTGCTTCCATTTTTCCACCAACAGAGCCAAATCGGTCAGATAGCGGGTGAACAGCTAAAGCAAAGTTGTTTTTAGAGTGTTTAGTTTTAATTTTAGTATTTGATCCACGGATCATTTGTCTAAGTTCACTACGGGTATTAGTAGAGTTAGCACTTGTAAGCGCTTTATTAGGGGAGGTAAATACCATGTAGCCTTTATCATCCAGATAGAAAAAATCAGGGTGTGCGTAAGTCTGAATTTCTTCTACATCTATTTCATCAATTTTACCGTCGTTGTTTAAATCCACTGGTACATTTATTTTCCAGTGAGATAAATCAAACTTTGTTGCAGGTACCGGCGCATCGCTTTGCTGATTAGTGCTTTGGGTACTTGAACAAGCCGTAAAAAGTAGAGGTGTGATAACGGCTAAAGCCGTAAGTTTAAATGTGGATGTATTTTTTATCATTATTGTCTCTGTGTGATGAAGTAAAAATTGCGCGGTACAGGCGTCGCTTAACCTCAATCTAACATACCAATTTAAAAATTAAAACTTACCAATTTGTAGTTTTTTATAATTAATTGTTATTTTAATGACGGTGTTTTGGTTAACCAATAGGGTTGGTTAACGTTATTATGTTATTTAAAATTGTTAAACAGAGGTGTTTTTCATCATATTTGGTAGCGCTTGATGTTTGCTAATATACTTATTTAAATAGGTTTAATTTATAGAAGGAGGAAGAGGGAGTTGCCACTTTTTTAAAATGGCTTGGTATTCGCCACTTACTTTTATAGTTTTTAATGCCTGCGAGATTAAGTTTGCTGTTTTATCGTCAAGCTGATTATTAGCAGCAAAATAGAGTATTGAAGGAAAATCAGCTAAATGAAGTCGTTTAGTTATTAAGTCTGGGTCGAGCCCTGACATTTTTAGTTCATTATCTAAGGTGAGTGTATTCATAAGGACAAAGTCAGTTCTACCCTTATAAAGCATTTGCCATGCCTGCTGATAATAACTAGCTAGTATTAAATTTTTATCTTCTTCAAACCCCATCTTTATTAAATATTTGGCACTCAAATATCCACGAATAGTGCCTACTTTATAAAATTTTGCATGATTTAAATGGGTTACTTCGTCTTTATGGCTTTTTAAACTAACTAGGTAGGCATCAGTAAAGTATACCGCTCCTAACCATTTAAACTGACTTTGCCTAGCGGGAGTTTTTAATAAAGAGAGCATAATTGTGTTTGGATTAGCTGCTAGCTGATGAAAGGCTCGTGCCATTGGCATTATTTCAAATTTAGCTTGTAGCTTTGCTTCTCTTAAAACAGCCTTAGCAATATCAACGGAAGCTCCGTCAGCTTCACCGCTTTTGTTTTTAAAATGGTAAGGGTGTAAATCTTCGGCAATAAAAGTAAGAGAGCTTACTGCTCTTACATTACTGCAAAAAATAAAAACGAAAATGAAAACTACAACACGCAGATACATAAGAGAATCTTTCTAACTACAATACTTTGAGTTTAAAGGGTCTTGTCTGAAATATATACTCAAATGTATAAAATAAGTAAATGAATAGGTATGTAGAGAGTCTATTGCATAATTAAAGAAGTGAAAATTGAACGTGTATTGAGTAAAGTTTTATATACCCACAAGCGCTGTAAAAATAATTAAGCGCTTGTGGGTATATGCAATGATTAAAAGTAGTATTGAATTGCAAATTTAGCCGATGTACTACTTGTATACCAATGTTGGTTTTTAAGTTCAGTACGTATAGATAAATTACGTGATAAGGAGTAATTCCACTTTATTGCAAAGTCACTGTGTTTATCTGCTTGGCCATCTATTAACCATGTTATGTTTGCTGTAAGAGCGAGTTTATGACTGTTATTTATTTGCCATATTGCACCAGCTTCACTACCAATGCCTGTTGTTAGGTTGTCTGTTATGCCACCATTATTAAATTCAACTTGGCCAAGTAAATAGCCGTGTAACGTGTTTGGGTTACCGATTGATTTTCCGTATCCACCTTTAGCAAACCAACGACCTTGTTGAATATTATTAGGCTGACGATCAAAGCCCATTTTAAAGTTCCAAGACCAGCTATCAAACACGCGGTTATCGGGTGCAAGTGACATAGCATCTAATAAATAAAAATGCTCAAGGCGTGTGTTACCCCTGTCGCTTATGGCACCTTCAATATCAAAAAAGCTAATTTGAGCACCAGGAATAAATCCAGCTGAGCTATCTAATAAATCATGGTATGCAAGGCGATACGCAAAGCTTGTTAAGTCACTTTGATGGGCGTACTCAGTTCTTCCAAGCGTTACTTTAGAAGATCCATGACCTTGCTCTGGAGAAGCAATAGGACGACTTGGCTTAGTAAATGGCGAAGCTACTTTATATTTGCTGCGCATTAGTAGTAGCTTAGTTAGTCGCGGTGCAATTTCTTCACGCTTTAATGCTTTATCGTAAAATTCAAAATTTAACCATTCATACGCCATTTCTAATATTGCGACTAATTGCGACTGTGAGTAATTACGAGTATTGAGGGAGCCACCTTGCATTAACTCTCTTGCATCATCAAGTTGTTCGTTAGTCATTTGAGTAGAGTAATGGTAAAGCTTAGTGCCAAAAGCAGGGCGGTAATTAGGAGTTTGTAGTAAGTTGTTATTTCTTAGTACTGCAACGGTATCAGAGGGAATAGCTTGCATATTAAATGACGATGTTAAATCAAGATCCTCTTGTGCGAGTTGTAATAATGCAAGTAATTGATAAGAGCAGTTTTCATCAATAAAAAAGTAATCAAATGTAGCTGATTGTAGCTCCCATAAGTGCAATAAAATAAGCTCTACTTGTAGCTCAGATAAATTAAGTTTGTATTCCCAAATATCACGAGATTCTAAATCATTATATTCGCGTACTTTTTTATAGTACGGCATAAGCGAAAATTTACCAGGATAGCTGCCAATCAGGCCTTTTAGTGCGTACATAGCTGCATTGTCTGAGCCGTTTGGTTCTGCTGCAAAATTAACTGCGAATGCGAGCAACTCTTTATGGCGGGTCTGATCTTTTGCATCAATACGAAGTAAGGTGTGACCAAACATTGATGATGGGCTATTCATA
>NZ_JACJDN010000379.1:0-3936 GCF_014163565.1 Pseudoalteromonas sp. SR45-5
GCTTTGATAATCCCGATCACCAATTAGATGCCATAGGCCTTCGCTGCCCAGAGCCAGTAATGATGGTACGTGCTGCTATTCGTAAAATGAATGACGGTGAAACGTTATTAATAACTGCTGATGACCCGTCAACCACTCGCGATATTCCGAGCTTTTGTACGTTTATGGATCACACGCTGGTAGCTAAAGATGCAGAAGCAGCACCGTATAGATATGTGGTGAAGAAAGGGCTTTAAACTCACGTAGGTCGGGTTGAGTTTTACGAAACCCAACGTATTTAATAACCACCAAAATAGTTTTGTTCGCCACACATGTTGGGTTTCGCTTCACTCTACCCAACTACGAAACCCCCTTGGTGTTAATGCTGAATAAATCCTACAACGTCCTTGTCACAAATCCATCAACCCACTAGGGCTATTAAATAGCTAAAAATCACTTCTTCGTTATCGTCACTTGTGGCTTATCGTAGTCACTGTAATCAATACTTACTATGTACGTGCCTTTTATTGCTGGTGTGAAACTAAAGTAGTTATAAATAGTATTACAGTCTGCGATAGCTGGCTGGCCCAGTGTTAGCTTTTGTCCTGCTGGTTGTGCGTCGCTGTAACCACAGTTGTAACCTTCACTAAAATCGGCATCGGCTATTTTAAATTCGTACACTTTACCTGGGGTCGAAAATTTAACTTGCGCTTGATAAAGCGCAGGGCCAACTGGCGCAAACTGATACTGGGGTTCTGCATCCCACAATGTAAAGTCGCCACGTAAGTAAATTGTGCGGTCAAGCTCTTGCTGTGGCAATACATCGTTAATCGAAATTTGGCTTGTACAGGCAGTAAGTAAACCAGCAATTGCTAAAGTTAAAATTCGTTTCATAGAAATCATCAATAGGTATCCTTTGCATACAGTGAAAACTAAAAAGCCAGCAAAACGCTGGCTTTTAAAATTGCTAATCGGTGTTATTTTTGTAAAACAGAAATATCTGCAATACCTAAAAACAATCCGCTTAGCTGGCTTAATAGCGCAAGACGATTTTGCTTAACAGCTTCATCGTCGGCCATAACCATTACGTTGTCAAAAAAGTTATCAACACTTTCACGAATACCCGCCAATTGGCTTAATGCTTCTTGGTAGTTTCCATCTGCGTAAAGTGGTGCAAGGTCAGTGGCAAATTTTGCTACTTGTGATGCCAATACTTTTTCGGCGTCGTCGCTTAATAAGCTCTCATCAACACTACCTTGGCTGGTAATGTCGTTTTTAGCCAGAATGTTACCTACACGCTTATTAGCTGCTGCAAGCGCTTCTGCTGCGTCTAATGTACGGAAGTGGCTTACGGCTTTAACACGGCGGTCAAAATCAACAGGTTTAGTCGGACGACGTGCAAGCACTGCTTGAATTACGTCTACTTCAATACCTTCGTCTTGATACCAAGCACGGAAGCGCCCTAGCATAAACTCAAATACGTCAGTTGATACATTTAAGTTAGTTAACTTGTCGCCAAACAATGTTTGCGATTTAGCTACTAGGTCTAAAATATCAAGTGGTAGTTCTTTTTCTACCATGATGCGCAGTGCACCAATAGCAGCACGACGAAGAGCAAATGGGTCTTTGTCACCTTTAGGTGCTTGGCCTATACCAAAAATACCCACCAGCGTGTCAAACTTATCAGCAATCGCTACTGCGCAGCTAATTAAGTTTGTTGGTAAGTTATCCCCTGCAAAGCGTGGCATGTACTGCTCGTTTTGCGCTACGGCTACATCTTCGGCTTCACCATCGTGGCGAGCGTAATGCATTCCCATTACACCTTGCACGTCGGTAAATTCCATAACCATTTCAGTCATTAGGTCAGTTTTACTTAATAAGCCTGCACGCTGTGCTAGGTCTTTATCAGCACCTAATTGCTCAGCAATATAACCTGCAAGTTCACTAATGCGCTCAGACTTATCTTTAAGCGTACCAAGTTGCTTTTGGAACAATACGCTATCAAGCGACTCTAATCGGCTTTCTAGGGTTTTCTTTTTATCTGTTTCAAAGAAGAACTGTGCATCGGCTAAACGCGGGCGCACTACTTTTTCGTTACCAGAGATAACCACACTTGGATCTTTACTTTCGATGTTAGATACAAACAAAAACTTATTTAAAAGTTTGCCGTTTTGATCTAATAACGGGAAATATTTTTGATCGTCTTTCATGGTGTAAATTAACGCTTCGGCTGGTACATCTAAAAATGCTTCTTCAAATGTTGCCGTTAAAGTAACTGGCCACTCTACAAGTGATGTTACTTCTTCTAGTAAATCTTCATCCATTGCAACAACAGCGTTAACTGCGCTTGCAGCCTCTTCTATTTGTGCTCGAATTTGTGCTTTACGTTGCTCGTAATCAGCAATAACGTAAGCAGATTTAAGTACGTCAAAAACGTCATCTGCATGGTTAATGCTAATTTTTTCTGGGTGATGAAAACGATGACCCTGAAGCTGGTTAGTTATTTGCTTACCAAGAATTTCGCCTTCAAGTAACTCATCACCAAATAAAATAGTTACTGTATGCACAGGGCGAATAAATTGTGTTTTATTCGCGCCCCAACGCATTGGTTTAGGGATTGGTAATTTACTTAATGCTTTTGTGATTGCATCTGTCATTAGGGTTTTAGTTTCTTGCCCTGCTACTTTAGCAATGTGCAATAACCAAGCGCCTTTATCGGTTTCAAGTGTTTGTGCGTCTTTTACTTCAATACCACAACCACGTGCCCAACCCATTGCTGCTTTTGTTGGGTTACCTTCGCTGTCAAACGCTGCCTTTGTTGCTGGGCCACGCTTTTCAACTTCTTTGTCTTGTTGCTTAGCTTCAAGCGCTTTTACTTGTAAACCCAAACGACGAGGCGATGCATACCAGCTTACGCCTTGGTGTGCTAATTCTAATGTTTCTAGCTCTTGAGTTAAGTTTGCAGCAAAGGCTTCTGCTAATTTACGCAATGCTTTTGGTGGTAACTCTTCAGTGCCAATTTCTACTAATAAATTTTGTGCTGACATTTTACTTATCCTTACACAGCGGGAAACCAAGCGCTTCACGTTTGTCATAGTAACTTTGTGCACACGCTTTTGATAACGCACGAACGCGTAAAATATAACGCTGACGTTCGGTTACCGAAATTGCGTGGCGTGCGTCTAGTAAGTTAAATGCGTGCGATGCTTTCATTACTTGCTCGTATGCAGGTAGTGGTAAGTTAGCTTCAATTAACTTTTGGCTTTCTGTTTCACACTTATCAAACTGTGCAAATAAGTCTTCTACGTTTGCATGTTCAAAATTATAAGTAGATTGCTCTACTTCATTTTGATGGAACACGTCGCCGTATGTTACGCGCCCTAGTGGACCGTCTGCCCATACTAGGTCGTAAATGCTATCTACGCCTTGAATGTACATTGCTAAACGCTCTAGGCCGTATGTAATTTCGCCTGTTACTGGTGAGCACTCTAAGCCACCCACTTGTTGAAAGTAGGTAAACTGCGTTACTTCCATGCCGTTTAACCAAATTTCCCATCCCAAGCCCCATGCGCCTAGCGTAGGTGATTCCCAGTTATCTTCTACAAAGCGAACTTCGTGAGTAAGGGTATCAATACCCATTGCCGCTAATGAGCCTAAGTAAAGCTCTTGGATGTTATCTGGCGATGGCTTTAAAACTACTTGGAATTGGTAGTAATGTTGTAGGCGATTTGGGTTTTCACCATAGCGGCCATCCGTAGGACGACGACACGGCTGAACGTACGCGCTCGACATTGGCTCTGGACCAATAGACTTTAAAAATGTTTGCGGGTGAAATGTCCCGGCGCCCACTTCCATATCAAGTGGTTGAATAATGACACAGCCTTGCTGCGCCCAATAATCCTGTAAAGCCAGGATCAAACCTTGAAAGGTTTTTACGTCATATTTTTGCATATTTGG
>NZ_JACJDN010000037.1:0-13771 GCF_014163565.1 Pseudoalteromonas sp. SR45-5
TCATCCCTAGATTAAAAAATTTCAATCCACAAAGATCAACACGCCCTAATTAGTAATAATATTTAATAAACAAGTATTTAATACCAATTCGCTTAATTAAGTGATCTATTTTGAGGATGGAAAAACATGTTGATAGCTTGGCAAAAAACTCGCTATTTAGTTGTTCTCGGCAATTGCTCCTGCATTGCTCTACCTTCTGCATCCATGCAGTCGTAAATGAGAATTTTATAACACAGGTAGCGACACGTTTAGCCCCGCAAAATGATTAAGTATTATCGCGGATTGGTATAACTCGTTACTTATCTACAATTAATTAACCAATGTGACTGTATTAACTATACTTAGCTACAAAAAGTGGTAGGTTTCTAATGTTGGCATCACTTTTACAAAACATCAAACTTCTACTGGGATATAAAATTAAGCATGATTAAACAGGTTTTAGGAAATTTACTGTGTAGTTGTTTAACTGTAATGAGCTTTAACTCATTGGCTCAAAGCAATGATGAATTCAATAAGCTATTGATTGAGCTTCAAAAATTAGTTTCTGAAAAAAAATACACTCAGGCTTATCAAAAAAGTAATAGCGAATACCAGTACCTAGGCGAACCCGTATACGACTTTTTATTAGGGGTCAGTGCACTTAAAACAGGGCATGCGGCGCCAGCTGTATTTGCCTTTGAACGTGTGGTTGAAAACAACCCAAGGTGGTATGAAGCTCGTTTGTATTTAGTGCGCGCTTATTTAACAGTTAATAATTTACCTGCTGCTGACACACAAGCTTTAATACTGATTAACTCACCTAATACACCTAATAACATAAAGTCTTCAGCACAGTCGTTACTTGATACAACCACACTTAAAAAACAAGAAGCTAGGCGTTCTTATAAGCAAAATATTGAGCTTGCCCTTGGCGTAGATGGCAACGTAAACGCAGGTACTGCAGAAAATACGATTATAATTCCTAATATTGGTGAATTTTTGTTATCGCCAGAAAGTAAAAGTACGCAGGACAACTATGCACGACTTAATTACAGAGGAAAGTACTCTCACCCTATTGACCAAAAAAGCTTAATCACTTTAAGTATTGATACCGGGTGGTACAAGTTTGAAGAACTCAGTCAATACGATCGTATAAATGCGCACATTAATGCCGCCTATCAATATAAACAAAATGACATAAGTTGGTTTGCACGAGTTGCTACCACTCCGTTGATGCTTGATGGCGAACTTTATCGTACTGAATCAGCTTTAACGGCCGGAGCTAATTTTACGCTAAATAAACAAGTTAATTTATTTAGCTCTTTGACTGCGGGTGTTTTAAACAATAGATTTGATGAAAAGCTCGATAACTCATTTTATGCGATGAATGCAGGTGCTAGCTATGCAGCTAAAAATTGGTTTCAAAGCTTAAGCATTAACGCTAAAAGCGAGGAAGCTGACATTACTGAAGGTGAATTTAATAGCCGTAATATTACGAGCTTGTACTACCAAGTGAACACTCAGTTGGCTCAACATTGGCAGTTGTTATCTCTTGCTGGATACCAATGGATTAATTATAAAGATGATCACCCTTTATTTTTACAAGAACGTGCCGATAACCTCTTTATGTTCTCAACTTCTGTTCGCTACTTAGTTAATCGCGATTTAGCCATACAGTTGGCTGCCAACTATCAAGATAAATCCAGTAATATTTCTTTATTCGAATATGACCGTTTAGATATCAATTTAAGCGCTTCTTACTCATTTTAATTTAAGGTATTTATGAAACATTTACTCCCTGTAATTACCACTTTACTTTGTGTAAGTTTTTATACACAAGCAAACGACCCTGCTGGTAAAACTATTTTAGCACGAGGCTCTGTACTCGCGGTTGATGGAAGCAATGAACAACAACGACAGTTGCAGCGCAGAGATACTGTTTTTGGCGTAGATCGCATTACGACTGGAGAGAAAAGCAAAGCGCAATTTTCGATGTTGGATGGTGGTTTAAAAGCCTTAAAAGAAAACTCAGTATTAAATATTGCTAACTACGAATTTAATGACAATACCCAACAAGGCTCTGCTTCTATTGAGTTACTTAAAGGCGGTTTGCGCTCTATTTCCGGCGTAATTAAAAAAAATGGCGGCTCTTATAGTGTAAAAACTCCCGTAGGCTCTATTGGTATACGCGGAACGCATTTTGAAGTTCAACTGGTTAAAGGCGATGTATTTTTAGCGGTATGGGATGGCGCAATAGATTTAACGTTAGAAAATAATAACGTGGTTTCTTTGGGTGATAACGAAGCATTTTCGTTTGCACAAATTACAGCCACTGGTGAAGTCTTTAAAACAACACGTGCGGCACGTGTGTTTGATCAAAATATAGTAGCAATTGATCCTAAAGACGACAACGAAGAAGAAACTGAGCAAGCATCGGTAACTGAAGTTGAAGTAAATGCTTTTGAAGCAGATACAGGTGTTATGGATATATATTCTGAACAACAATTTCAAACTGTTAGCAGCGCATCTTTAGTCGATCAAATAGCTCAGCGCCAAGGTGTATTTAACTATGAAGTATCAAGCTTTAATGTAAATTCGAGTGTGGGTGCTGTTACTGACTTTGCTATGACTATGGCAGTTGATTTTGATAATGGCACCGTGCCTGATGGCGAAATTAGTTTTAATGACGCCGGTGGAAATTGGTATGCAGCTTACAGCGGCTTAATAAATTTAAGCGAACTTGAACTGGCCGTTACATTTGCATCCCATGGTAACAATAAAGCCGAGGGCGATGTTGAAGCAATATTTTTGAATGACTTAGACAACATTACTGGCAACTTTAATCTTAACGAAATAAATAATCCTGATGTAAATGCTAGCGGCTCTTTTAAATTAGAACCATAAACACATTGGATACAAAGCTTTTATTATGGAGTATTTAAAATGACAGCAAAAAATATATTTTTGCTTGGTTCTATGGTGTTTTTGTTAAGTGCCTGTGGAGGCTCAGAAGAAAGCCCCACTCAAGAGGCAATACAATCACCTACGGCTGAAGTAATACCGCCAACGGTGACTAGCTATATAAATTTGGCTGGTGTTATAGCGAGTAATCAAACCAAGAGTACAAAAGTTTTAGGTGCTGTCACTTCAAGTAGAGGAGTTGTTGGAGCAAGTTTAGCAAATACTCGCGCTAATATTGTTTTTCCACAAACAAACGACACCGTACAAGGTAATGTTTCTTTTTTACTTGAAGCTTCGGATACTGATGGCATTGCTGAAGTTAATTTAGTGCTCCCTAGTGTTAATAAAAGCATATCACTGTGTTCTTCTGATTGTGGTGTTGGCTACGAAAAGTCAATTATAGGCCTCAGCCCTGCACTTTATGGCGTAATTCCTGGGGAAATACGCCTTGAAATATGGATAACTGACACTTTAAATAATCAGGTACTTGCTGATGCAATCACTTTTAACTGGCAACCATATCAAATTGAAGGTGTTACAGCACAACGAGACGAAGGTAATATTAATCTTTCGTGGCAAGCTAACTCCGAACTTAATCGTTACAACGTTTATATTGCAACTCAAGCTGGAGTCACATCTACTAACATTAATGAATTAGAGAATGGGCAACAATTTTTAAGTATTCAAGATACTGCATTAAGCATTACCGAGTCACTTACAGATAAAAGTTATCAAGTACTTATTACCGGTGTTGATGGCAGTGGTGAAAGTGGTTTTGCTAATATAATAAATATAGCGCCAGTGGGTGGAGAGCTTGCATTTGCACCAGAGGCTAATGCCGATCAGTTTCAGATAAATGAAGATCAAACTCTGCAAGGTAACGTGCTAACAAATGATACGAATCAATACAGTGGCGATTTACGTGTAAATACAGATGCATTAATTCTACCGCAGCATGGCACTCTTAATATAAATGAAAATGGGGATTTTACTTATATCCCTATTGCAAACTTTAATGGTGAAGATGCCTTTAGCTATCAAGTTGCTAACGAGCTAGGTATGACAGATACCGCAGTTGTAGAGATAACCATTTTAGCTATTAACGACGCTCCTATTGCGCTTGATAATACTTACAGCATTACAAACAATGGAACCTTAGTTGTCCTATCGCCAGGCTTACTTATAAACGATAGCGATATAGACTTAGATGACTTAACTGTTGATACAACGCCGGTTAGCGAACCAACAAGAGGACAATTAACCCTTTTTGATAATGGTGGCTTTGAATACCAAGGCGAGCAAAATATGCAAGGCCAAGACAGCTTTCAGTACAGAGTTGTTGATGCACAAGGTGCTCAGGCTATTGCAAATGTAACTATTGTAAGCTCAAACACTAACGTAGCCCCTGTAACAAAAAATGATAGCTATAGTTTAAGCGAAGATGAAACACTTGTGGTTACAGCTGCCAATGGTGTGCTTAGTAACGATACTGACCCAAATAATGACAGTTTTTCAGTTGATGAAACGTTTATGGTGGCACCCACACATGGCCAACTATTATTAGCAACTGATGGCAGCTTTAGTTATGTGCCGGATGCTAACTTTAATGGTGTTGATCAATTTCAATATCAAGCTATAGACTCATTAGGTGCAACCTCTACAGCCACAGTAACTTTAGTAATAAACAGCGAACCCGATAACCCTGTTGCACAAAATGATGCCTATCAATTTAGCAAAAATAAACTATTTGAAGTAACAGTACAAAATGGCTTGTTAATTAACGACTTTAATATTGAGGCTGGCGATTTATCAGTTAATACCACGGCAATTAATGCAACTCAAAATGGCGAACTTACATTAAATGCTGATGGCTCGTTTACCTATCAGCCAGACTTAGGTTTTATTGGTGTAGATAGCTTTACCTATTCAATTTCAAATGAGCAAGGCTTAACTGCAACAGCTCAAGTAACCTTAAGTGAAAGCGGCGTTAATACTTTTCCAGAAGCCAATGACGATCAATATACGTTAGACGAAGACAGCTCTGCATCTTTATTAGATGTGCTAGCTAACGACACTGATGCAGATGGCGATACAATTACTATTTCTAATATAGAAAATACTGCTGGTGAAGCGACTATTGTCGCCGGAAAAATACAGTTTACTCCACCAGCAAATTTTTCAGGTGAGATAGTACTAACTTACACCATTACTGATGGTTATAGCACTGGTAATGAAGGTATAAACGACAGAACAGCAAGTGTGACGATTACTGTTACACCCGTTAATGATGCCCCTAATGCAAATGCTGACTCAGCAACGATGAGCGAAGATGCTCCTGCTTTATTAGTTAACGTATTAGCTAACGACTCAGACATTGATGGCGATACTCTTGTGATAACAGCTGCTACTGCAGATATAGGTTCTGCATCTGTTGTTGATAATAAAATCCAATATACGCCTACTGCTAATACAAATGGAACAGCAATTATTAACTACACAATAAATGATGGGAACGGCGGTACTGCAACTACTAACTTAACAATTACTATTACTCCCGTAAACGATGCTCCAATAGCAAACGCAGACTCAGCTACAATAGATGAAGATGCAGCGCCAATACTAATAAATGTATTAGCAAATGACTCAGACGTGGATGGCGACAGCCTTGCCATAAGCGCAGCATCAGCTGATATTGGCTCTGTATCAGTGGTTGGCAATCAAATTCAATATACACCGGCAGCCGACGACAACGGCTTAGCAACAGTTACTTATACTGTAAGCGATAGCAACGGCGGCGCCAGTACAGCAACGTTAACTATCACTATTACTCCCGTAAACGATGCTCCAATTGTAAACGCAGACTCAGCTACAATAGATGAAGATGCAGCGCCAATACTAATAAACGTATTGGTAAATGACTCAGACGTGGATGCCGATAGCCTCACTATCAGTGCAGCCTCGGCAGATACTGGTTCGGTCTCAGTAGTTGGCAATCAAATTCAATATACACCGGCAGCCAATGTAAATGGACTCGCAACTGTTGTTTATACGGCAATTGATAGCAACGGTGGTGCCAGTACAGCAACACTATCTATTACTATTACTCCCGTAAACGATGAACCCATTGCAAATGCCGACACCGCGACTATGGATGAAGATGCTGCGCCGCTACTCATTGATGTGCTGATTAATGATACAGACGCTGATAGTGATAGCCTAAGCATAACAGCAGCGTCAGTCGATAGCGGTTCAGTATTCGTTGTCGATAACAAACTACAGTACACACCGGCTGCAAATAACAACGGTATTGTTGTTGTCAGTTATACTGTAAATGATGGGAATAACGCTACAGGTACTGGTAGTTTATCAATTACGATTACTCCTATTAACGATGCTCCAGTTGCGTCAAACCAAGGTTTTAATATTAGCGAAAACGCAACCGATGGTGACACTATTGGGACTGTTAGTGCCTCAGACATTGAGAACCAAAATTTAAGTTACACCCTACTCAGTGGTGCTCCCATATTCGAAATAAATAATGATTCTGGCTTATTAACTGTAAAAGGTGAAAGCCCGTTTGATTTTGAAACAACTCCTCAGTACATATTGAGCCTAGCTATTACTGACGACGGTACGCCTAACGAAACAACTACTATTAATATAATAATTGATGTCACTGATGATGCGGAGCCTCTAGTTCCTGTTGAAGATGAAACATTTGGTCGTCCTATAACAGGTGAACTTGAGCTTTCGGGTGTTTTTTCAAGTGGTAAATTTAATGACAGTATTGAGCTAAATAATAACCTTTACTTTGTAGGTTTTAGTAATAACAGCGACAAAGATATTGTTATTGCATCCTATACAACGAGTGGTGTAATAAATACAGCATTTAACAGTGATGGCGTTAAAGTATTAGATTTAGAAAATGATGAACAAGCAACAGCTATCATCTCTGATGGTACAAGCCTCTTTGTTGCTTACACTAGTTTTGATGGCACAAATACCGAAGCATGTTTGTTGAAAATGAATACCGCTGGCGTATTAAGTAATAACTCTGGAGATAATAATTCAGGTATTCACTGTACCGCATTAGCAAGCACTCTCGTTATTAATGACCTTGAGTTTAGCGACAATAAAATTCAAGCTGTTGGTAAGTCATTTAATGGTAACGACGACGATAGCTTATGGATAAAATACGATATATCTACACTCGCTTATGAAGCCGGAAGCCCTAAAATAGTCGATGTGAGCGGCGCTAATAGAGATGACGAAGCGTTTGCTATTAAAAACTTTAATAGCTCTGATCTTATGGTTGCTGGCAGTGTAACAAGTGCAACTGGCGATAAAGACGTACTTATTCGTTATTTAATTTCTGATGGTGAAAACAACGGAAGTTTTAATGGTAGCGCAGCATTATCGTTCGACTTGTCTGAGAATAATAAAGATGACGAATTATTTGCAATTGGCGGTGCTAAAAACACCGACTTTACAGCTTTTGCAGGTGGTTACATAACTCGTAACAGTGGTGAAAAAGAAGCCGTGGTTTTGGCTATTGATAAAACGGGTACTCTTATAACGAGTTTTGGTGATGCAGGTACTGCTATTTACGATATTGATGGTAACGGTGGTGCAGGTAATGGTGGCGCGAACGTAACAGGCGTAAAATACGAGCCAATTAAAAATGGAATTACTTTATCTGGCACTACCGGTGTTTCAGCTAACGAAAAGTTATATTCTGCCCGTATTTTAACTTCAGACGGCTCACTTGATAGTACTTATGGTGCATCAGGTATTAATATCATTTCAGATATCAATGGAGAACAATTTGCAAAATCAGCAACTATAGATGCTAATGATACTGTATGGATATCGGGTGTTGTTGACGACTCAACCACCAAACCATTTGTTGCTGCGATAGACGATCAAGCTGCATTATTTACCAATTTTGCTGATGTTGGCTACCTTACTTTTGATACTATAAGCGCAGAATCTGACGATCAATCAATGCACGTTTTACAACTGAGCAATGGCCCTCATGCCGGTAAGTACATTCTTGCATCAACGGCTAAATCGGACTCAGTTACTAAGTTAGTATTAACACGTTTTACGAGTGCGGGTGATATCGATACTAGCTTTAGCGAAAGTGGCCATAAAGAAATCGCCATAGATTTGAGTAAGTCGCGTGTTGCTTTAACCGAGCAAAGCGACGGCAATTTAGTTATTACAGGCTCTAAAAATAGTGAAAATGGTGAAGCGGGCTTTGTAGCTAAAGTTGATCAGTCTGGTAATTTAGACACTTCATTTGCTACAGATGGTGTATATACAACCTCTGTCAGTGGCGCAGAATTGGTAAACCTGACAGGTATTGCACTTGATAATAGCGGTAACATTATTACTGTTGGGTCAATCGTAATAAGCGGCACTCCTAGCCCAATCGTTATAATGTTGACACCAGAAGGTACCCTTGAGCCAAACTTTGGCACTGGTGGAAGTATCATAGGCTCAGCTTTTGAGTACTATAACCGCATATATACCGACAATGCAGATATTTTCATTGGTGGTAAATCAGTATTAAGTGGCACTTCAAAGCTAATCGCATTGAAGTTAAGCTCAAACGGTACTGAGGTCTTTAAATATGTAGGTGAAGAAACTACAGATACCGACAATAAATTAGTACAAATTTTAACTGACACGACAGGTAAGTTATATTTAATAGCGAACCTTATTGATTCACCAAATAAAGCCAGTATTACGCGATTACTTGCATCCGGAGTAATTGATGACAGCTATCCGTTAGGCCAATACGCGTTAGCTTCAACGGGGGATACCGAAGTAAAAAGTGCCGTTTTTGATAGCAACAACAATATTGTTTTAGTTGGTATGGGCAATAATAAAGGAATGTTAGCGCGCATTTTAACTGACGGTACTTTAGATAATACGTTTGGAGCCAGTGGTGTCGGATTTTATGAAGCAAGCCAATGTGTCAGTACACATGTATTTACTTCAATTATCCTGCAAAATGATACCCAAGTTGTTGTAAGTAGCACTTGTAATGACACTAACTCTAACAATGTTAGTATTTCTAAATTCAATTTTGAAGCAGATGGAGCTTAGCCTTAAATTATGAAAGTTGAATTTTTTGGTGTTAGAGGCTCGATGCCTTCAGCTGGAAGTAATACACACATTTTTGGGGGAAATACCTCATGTGTGTACATTGAACAAAACAACGGTAAAGATCTTATTTTAGACTCTGGTACCGGTATTGTAGAACTCGGTACACGTTTACTAGAAACACAAAGTCCTATCAATATTTTGCTAACGCACAATCATTGGGATCATATTCAAGGGTTTCCTTTTTTTAAACCTATCTACCAGCCCAACCGCAATATAACCATTGTAGCTGGCAACGTTGATGATAAAAAAAGCCAAGATGCCATATTAAAGCAAATGAGTGGTTCGTACTTTCCTGTGTGTTATCAGGATTTACCTGCCAATATTACGCTTAATACTGATTTATCGTCTCAAAAGCAATTTACACTTAACGGTTTTTTGGTTTCGACTGCTCCACTGAATCACCCTGGTGGCGGTACTGCTTATTGCATTAAAGCAGATGAAAAAAAGATAGCTTACGTTACCGACAATGAGCTAAACCCACCAGACAAGCTAAACACAAGTATTTGCGAATGGAGTAATTTTATTGAAGGCGCTGATTTACTAATTCACGATGCTCAATTTATAGATGCAGACTTGCCTCTTAAGCATGGTTGGGGTCATAGCACCATAGATCAGGTTGCTGAGCTTGCTATAAAAGCGAGTATTAAAAATGTGATTATTATTAGCCACGATCCATCAAGAACCGATGAACAGTTGTTGGCTATAGAAAAATATTTACACACGCAGTACGCTCAACAGGTAAAAATAGAATGCGGCCGAGAAGGACGAGTTTTTGATTTTTAGTCTATCAAGGAGCGTTACTCATTAGCTTCTTAAAACCCATTACCTCAAAGCACTTTTTTATTGGCGCTGTTATTACGTTAATAATTGCATCAATAGAGTTATTTTCAACTGGGTCGCTTGCAAAGTTAGTTAACCGTGTAGAAGGTATAATATACGACTCTCGATTATTACTGACGCTTTCAGAGACGCCTAGGCGCATAGATGAAACCGTTGTAATAATTGATATCGATGAAAAGAGCATGCAAGAACAAGGACGCTTTCCTTGGAGCCGCTCAAAATTAGCAGACCTTGTTACAAAGCTTAGTGATGCAGGTGTTATTGTTATTGCATTCGATATATTTTTTTCTGAACAGGAAGAAAACCCTGTTACAAAAATTATGTCTGAAATTCCTGATTTATCAAAAAAGTACACCATCCCCTTTGCTGAAATTACTAAACAAGTCGATGCAGACACAAAACTAGCAAGCGCATTATCTAAAAATGATACTGTTCTTGGTTTTTTACTAATTGATGAACAACTGACTAATCAAAACTTGCCAGCTAAAAACAGTGTTGTATGGGCAAGCGAAGAGCACACTAATTCACAAATAAACCAGTTTCCTGGTGCTATTGTAAATATTCCACAGTTACAAAATGCTGCAACGGGCACCGGCTTTATTAATGCACATATTGACGAAGATGGCTTTATACGTAAAGCAGCTCTTATAAATCGAGTTGGCGATAAGCTTTATCCTTCTTTAGCACTTGAAGTTGCTCGACTTTATACCCTTGCTGAAAACATAGAAACCCGTTCCAATAGGTTAGATGGTATAACCTTATTCGAAGGTATAAAGTTTCAAGATAAGTGGATTCAAACTGATGAGTATGGGCAAATATTAATTCCTTACAAAGGGCGTGCGCATAGCTTCCCCTATTATTCGGCTACCGATATTTTGACCAAAAAAATTGGTTTAGATGAATTAGAAGGCACAGTAGCCTTTATTGGTACTTCCGCCGTAGGGCTTGCTGATTTAAGATCAACACCTGTTGGTTTGCAATACCCGGGTGTGGAGGTTCATGCCAATATATTTGAAGGGTTAATGCACCCAGAGCTACTTCCCTCTAAACCTAATTGGTCACAGGGAGCAAGCTTACTCATCATTGCATTGACGGGTTGCGTACTGTCGTTTTTTAGCCACGCTAAGAGCGCACGTTTTATTATTGTTTTGTCTCTTACAGTCACAAGTGTCGTTATATTTTTAAACGTTTATTTATGGTCAGTACAAAAAATTAGTTTACCTTTATTAATGCCTCTTTTACTTATCATTATATTAGCCGGTTATTACATCATTGTAGGCTCTATCGCTGAAATGAAACACAGCCGAAAAATAAAATCTATGTTTGACCAATATGTTCCTCCTGAGCGAATAAACCAAATGATACTTCAAGGTAAAAGTTTATCTCAAAAAAGTGAGCGAAAAAATATGACGGTGTTGTTTGCCGACATTCGTAGTTTCACTTCACTATCAGAAAGTATGTCGCCTCATCAGTTAAGTGAATATTTAAACGAATATCTTACAGCTATTACCAAAATCATATTTGATCATCACGGAACTATTGATAAGTACGTAGGCGATATGGTGATGGCATTTTGGAATGCCCCACTGAAAGATGAAAACCACGCTCGCCATGGTGTTGAAGCCGCAATGTCTATGATCAACGGGTTAACTAAAATAAATCAGTTATTTGCAGAAAACAACCAGCCTGCAATAAAAATAGGTATCGGTTTAAGTACTGGCGACATGAATGTAGGTGATATGGGTTCGGTTTATCGTAAAGCCTATACAGTTCTTGGTGATACTGTTAATTTAGGTGCTAGAGTAGAAAGCTTGACCAAATTTTATGGCGTAGCTATTCTTGTTACAGAAGAGACGATGAAAAAATGCCCTCATATTTCATTTCGTTTAATAGATAAAGTGCAAGTTGTTGGTAAAACAGCCGCTGTACAGTTGTTTGAACCTATAAACTTTACAGATAAGCTCGATGAAGAGCAGTTAAATGAAGTTAAAAAGTCGCAGCAGGCCATGACGCTTTTTTATAATAAAAACTGGCCACAAGCACTTAGCTTATTTAAAGAACTACGCAGTACAACCGTATTTAGCCCCAACATTTATGCCATTTTTATTGAACGTATTAAGGGCACTGATTTGCAAACACTAGCTAAGGATTGGAATGGTGCCTTCAAACATACTCAAAAGTAGTAAACATATGCGACAGCACATTAAAGACAAAACAAATCTTCAGCACTTTATCGATATTAGCATTAGACTAACAACCGAAAAAAACTCGTCTAAGTTACTTGATGAAATACTGCAAGTTGTAATGTCGATAGCACATTCTGATGCTGGCAGCATTTACTCTATTACCCCAAACAAACAACTCAAGTTTGAAACGGTAATAAACAAGTCATTAAATCTTTATTTAGGTGGCACGTTAGGTGGTCCTGTTGATTTTCCTAATATAGATCTTTTTATTGATGGCAAACCAAATGACACTGCTATTGTTGCGCATTCTGTTAATACAGGGGAAGTGATTAACATTCCTGACGTGTATGATGCCTTGCCTTTTGATATGAGCGCTGCACGCAAAATGGATGCACGCACGGGTTATCGTTCTGAGTCCATGCTAACAATTCCTTTAAAAGATCATGAAGATGACATTATTGGCGTAATCCAGCTTATAAATGTAAAAGATGCGCAAAATAAAAACATTCCTTTTAGTGAAGAGCTCGTCACTCTAATTCGATCTTTTGCCTCTTTAGGCGCTATTTCGCTAACTAACTCAACACTAATTAAGGGAATGGAAGATCTCTTTTCGACCTTTGCTGAAACAATTGCGATGGCAATAGATGAAAAGTCTCCTCATACCGGTGGCCATTGTAAACGAGTGCCAGCACTCACGTTAATGCTAGCTGATGCCGTTAATGATATAAATAAAGGTCCTTTGGCTTCATTTTCGATGACTGAAGCTGACCGACATGAGCTTGATATAGCTGGCTGGTTACATGACTGTGGGAAAATAGCGACCCCAGATCACATCATGGAAAAGTCGACAAAACTAGAAACTATTTTTGATCGAATAAAATATGTAGATGCTAAATTTGAAATAATTAGCCGAGATTTAAAAATAGCGTATCAGCAAAAGATCATCTGTGCGATGAAGCTGCAAAAACCTATCGAAGTTCAACAATTTGAACGCCTACTTGATACCGAGCTTAAACAGTTGGCATTAGACCGTGCATTATTACAGCGTGTGAATGTAGGGGGCGAGTTTTTAGGTGATGCAGAACTTGAGCACATTGAACGCATTGCAAACAAATACCAACTCGTTATTAATGATATTAATACACCATTGCTCTCAGCTGATGAAGTTGAAAACTTAACAATACGAAGAGGCACGCTAACCGAAGCCGAACGTGAAGTAATGAAGCGTCATATGGATGTAACTAAAAATATTTTAGATGCCCTGCCGTTTCCTAAACACTTAAGCAATGTTACTGAATATGCTTTAGGTCATCATGAAAAACTTGATGGTACTGGTTACCCAAGAGGTTTAACCAAAGAGCAAATGTCGGTGCCTGCAAGGTTAATGGCTATTACGGATATTTTTGAAGCGCTATCTGCAGTAGACAGACCCTACAAAAAAGCAAAACCGGTCAGTGAGTGTTTATTTATTTTAGGGTCAATGGTTGCTAAAAACCATCTTGATGGTGATATTTTTGCTATTTTTATTGAGTCAGAGGTTTATAAAAATTATATCAACGAGTATGCAGATCCAGAGCAGTTAGATGAGATAGATTTTGATAATTTACCCGGTTACACACCTATAAGTTAGC
>NZ_JACJDN010000380.1:0-3936 GCF_014163565.1 Pseudoalteromonas sp. SR45-5
CCAGTTATTTTTGTTACATCCTTTGAAAACGAAGAAGAAGAGTGTTGGGAAGCCGGAGCTGTTGATTTTATTAAAAAGCCGATTGTAAAAGAAACACTATTTAGAAGGGTTCGTGCCCATATAACGTTAAAATTACAACACGACTTACTCAATCAAAAAGTATTTTTAGATGATTTAACTAAAGTATTCAATCGACGTTATTTTGATGCACATTTTTCTAAAATGGAACGAAGCGCCTTACGAGAAAAAGTTGACTATGCATTATTACTCATCGATATAGATTATTTTAAGCAATACAATGATATCTATGGTCATGTGCAGGGGGATACGGTGTTAAACCTAGTAGCACAAACTATTACTAATAGTTTGCAAAGGCCAACCGATTTTGTTGCGCGTTATGGCGGCGAAGAGTTTGTAGTTGTTCTACCGCATACAAGCACTGAAGGTGCAATTTGTGTTGCTGATAAAATTAAACAGAATGTGGCCGATTTAGGAATATTACACAAATATTCAGAATATGATTTTGTGACTATTAGTATTGGCGGTGCAACCCTACAACCATACGTAAATAACAAAAACACGTTGCAGATCGCAGATGAAAAAATGTATGAGTCTAAAATGCAAGGGCGTAACAAAGTGTGTTTTTAAGTTTAGTTAGCTAATAAATCACTCTGCCACTTAAAAACACCTTTTAGGTGATAAATATTAAATAAGATTATTTATTACATGCTATGACATTTTTTGTACTTTTTATTGCTACCGCATGGGCAGTTATCATTTCTGCCTACTTTAATATCTTCAACAGGATATATAGTGCCATCTAAATAACGCCATTGAGTGTTTTCTTTAATAAACTGCGATTTTTCATGAAGCTCACAAAATAAGTTTTGATAAAAATATTGGGCTTTAAATTCTACAGTTCCAGTATCGCCATCATGGCTTGAGTCAATTAAATCAAGATTTATAAATCGACAGCTGTTAGCAAAATCATTGATTTCTTTAACCGGATTCTCAGCTTGTTTTTCTTTTGCGTAGGTTTGATAAACATATTTTGCATTTTTAATAACATAAGCGCTGAATCGTGAGCGCATAAGTTGTTCAGGAGTGTCAGCTTGCTTTACAGATAAGTGAAGCGGCTCGCAGCAATCGGCATAATTGTGCCCACTGCTGCAAAAACATAATGTGGTATTGAGTGAAGTCATAATAATAATACAGAATCTAAAACATTAGTTTAACAAGCTTATTGAGCGAGTGGTATCTCTGTTGTTTGAGCGTTTTTAGTAAAACAGTATAGTTTTGTATTCGTTTTACTTAAATCGAACGATAGATTTGTAAGTAGTTGGTTATTAACTATATCGGTCCAGGTAATTACCGCTGCAAAGTTTCCATTATGTAACGCAGAATTTAATACATACTCTAAATTTACTAGGTGCTTCTGTCTAATAACAAGTAATTTGCTTGTATCAATAGAGCATGAGTCAAGTAAAGCTTTGCTAGGTACATGATCTGGCGCAATTAGTAACGTCCATGCATTAGAGCTATTGTATTGGTGTAATACTTTTAAAAGCTCAAAGGTCGCTGAAATTTCATCTTCAATTTGGATCAAATTTACGCAATCGCTTTGCTCGTCTTGTTGGTAACTTTTAACTGTTCTTACGGTAATAGGCTGTAACATAATTTCACTCACTGGGTTTTTATACAGTATTCATATACAGTAGTTTATACAGTGCTTTCGTGCAAGCATTTTATGCTATTTATTTGTACAGTTATTCAGCCTTTGATCATTGTTTTTTATTTTTAAATCTATAATTCTTTATTAATCAACTTGTTATAGGTTTGTTTTTGAGAAGGTATTTCAAAAATAAATTTTTGAGTAATGTTTTAATTTGTGGGTTTTATACTGAGTAGGAGTATCTTTGTAACTATATACAGTATTTTTCAACACTGTATACAGTACTTATAACTTAGTTGGTTTATGTGTCTTCACTGGTGCGAGGGATCATATGAGAAAACTGGAGTTGGTGGATTTGTTCGTACAAACTTGCTGCATAACATTGAGCATCTTTAAATCGCTTAGTTTCGATATGTTTGCGTATATCTGTAACCGCTGCAGTGGCAGGTGCGTATCCTTGGCTACTCGCTAAGCTCAACCAAGCTACAGCATGAAATACACTTTGTGGCACGCCTTCACCTTTTACAAAAAATAAACCTAAATAAAACTGTGCTCTATGGTTCCCTGCCATTGCAGCAAGGCGCATCCATTTTGCAGCCAATGGAGCTTGATTATTTTTTAAATAATATAGGGCTTTATTAATAGTACTTTGCTCATCTTTTTTATTATCAATGGGCGCGGGGCTGCTTTCTGGTTGAGTAACAAAACCTAAAATGTTGTCTAGCTGTTGCTCTAAGTCTTGCTCACAAGGTGTTGTTTTAAGCATATTGGTTCATTTATTATTTTAACTACTTTAACAGTTTAGTATATAGCAAGGTAAAATGTCCTGTAAAAGATAATTTTTATGTTAAAATCTCGTCACTTTTTACTATCACAAGTTTATTATGTTTGAAGCCTTATTTAAACTCAGCGAAAATAACTCAACAGTTAAACGCGAATGCGTTGCTGGCCTAACGACCTTTATCACTATGGTATACATTGTATTTGTAAACCCGGCTATGCTTGCTGAAGCAGGGATGGACCAAGGGGCTGCATTTGTAGCTACCTGTATAGCAGCTGCGATAGGCTGTTTTATAATGGGTTTGTGGGCTAATTATCCATTAGCATTAGCGCCTGGCATGGGACTAAATGCCTTTTTTACGTATGGCGTCGTATTAGGAATGGGTTATACCTGGCAAGCCGCATTAGGGGCTGTTTTTATGTCGGGTTGTATATTTTTATTTTTAAGCTTATTTAAAGTCAGAGAATGGATTATTAATGCCATACCTCTGGTGCTCAAGCGAGCTATCGCAACAGGTATAGGTGCTTTTTTAGCCTTAATTGCCCTTAAAAATGCAGGCATTATTGTCTCAAGCCCAGCAACATTAGTGCAATTGGGCGACATTACTTCCCCAGGCCCATTATTGGCTATATTAAGCTTTTTTGTAATTGCAGCGCTTTTATACCGCGATTTTAAAAGCGGTGTACTTATTAGTATTTTATTAGTGACTGGCATTGCACTAAGTTTAGGGCTAGTTGAATATCACGGTGTTATGGCTATGCCACCATCAATAATGCCTACTTTTATGCAACTAGATTTTGCCGCCGCTTTTGATATATCAATGATGAGTGTTATTTTTGCATTCTTGTTTGTCGATCTTTTTGATACTTCGGGTACATTAGTTGCGGTCACTCAAAAAGCTGGTTTAGCTGATGAAAAAGGTAACATGCCTCGTTTAGGGCGCGCACTAAGTGCTGACAGCTCTGCAACAATTGCAGGTGCGATGCTAGGCACGTCTACGACTACATCGTATATAGAATCGGTTGCTGGTGTTTCTGTTGGCGGACGTACTGGCTTAACGGCTGTAGTTGTAGGTATTTGCTTTTTACTAATGATGTTTTTTGCACCGCTTGCACAAATGGTACCGGCTTATGCTACGGCAGGTGCTATTTTATATGTCGCTGTACTGATGTTACAAAATTTAAAGTTTGTAAATTGGGATGATATGACCGATGCAATTCCTGTTACTGTGGTATTACTAATGACACCATTAACGTTTTCGATTGCGCACGGTATTGCACTTGGTTTTATATCTTATACGGCGGTAAAAGTATTGTGTGGTAAGCAAGATCAAATCAGTATTAGTGTTTGGATATTAACAGCCTTGTTTGTTTTCAAGTTTGCATTTTTGTCTTAATGACTAACAAATAGACAAAAAAGCCTGCATAAATTTAATTTGTGCAGGCTTTTTTAATGCTTTTATAAAAGAATTACCATTTCTTTT
>NZ_JACJDN010000381.1:0-3926 GCF_014163565.1 Pseudoalteromonas sp. SR45-5
TGATAGCCAAGCGCATTTAAAAAGTTAGCATTGGCATCAATAATAGTGCCATCTAAATTAAATTCGATAACCGCTTGAGATTTACTTATAGCACTAATTTGCCCTGAAGCTTCTGCTGTTATTAACTTTTGCTCAGTCACGTCGGTGGCAAACTTAACTACTTTTAATACTTGCCCTTGCTCATCAACAATTGGGTTATAAGTTGCTTGGATCCATACCTCAGTTCCACCTTTAGCATTACGCTTAAACTCATCTGAGATAAACTCGCCATTACGCAGGCGTTGCCAAAAGTTTTTATAATCGTTGCCCTGAGCTTCATCTGGGTCAACAAACATCGAGTGATGCTGACCTTGAACCTCCTCAAGATGATAGCCCATCGCGTTTAGAAAATTCATATTTGCAGTAATTATTTTTCCGTTAGGTTCAAATTCAATCACCGCTAATGATTTATTCAATGCGTCTACAATTAAATCATTACTTGATTTTGACTGCTTTGGATTACTAAACCATCCCATGCTCATCACCACCTTTAAGTTTATTATTCATTTAGTTTCTATTTGCTAAATATTCATTGTTTTTTGCAGGTCAATTAGCGCTACCATTTTTTCACCAACATTCACCAACCCAGCTACATATTCACAATTACTCGATTCAGACAAACTAGGAACCGCTTTCGCATCTTGCTCCGCAATACTGTAAACATCAGAGACGGCATCAACAGCAACACCTATAATTTTACTACCTAGTTCAAATTCTATTTTGACAACGATAACCACCGTTAATGGTCCATAGTCGACACTTGGTAATCCAAAACGCAACCGTAAATCAATAATTGGCACTATTGTTCCGCGTAAATTAATAACGCCTTTTACAAATTCAGGTGCATTGGGCAGTACTGTAATTTCTTCCCAACTGCGAATTTCTTGTACTGTTAAAATATCAACGCCATATTCTTCATCAGCCATAATAAAAGTTAAAAACTGTTTTACACCTTGCTGTTGCTGAAGATTTAATTGGTTACTTAACTGGCTTTGATCTGAGCTCATAACGCCTCCAAAGTGGCTTGCGTTTCAATAGTTAGTTCTTGGCTACCTGGCTTTTTTAAGCCTGAGAGCTTTATTAAGCCGCTAATGTCCACAATCAGCGATACACGCCCATCTCCTAAAATGGTAGCACCCGATACGCCATCCACTTTATGGTAGTTTGCCTCTAAACTTTTAATAACAACCTGCTGTTGAGACAGTAAATCATCAACTAATAAACCCACCTTTTGGTTATCTGTTTCTACAACAACAAGCAGCGTTTTATCGAGTGATTCAATAGCATTTTTATGATTAAAAATATCGTAGAGTCTTAATATAGGAATGTATTCGTCTCGAAGCCTCAATACATCAAGGCTTTTACCCACTCGACTCACTTTTGCAATATCAATTTGCAGTGACTCCACAATAGAAATGAGCGGAATAATATAAGTATGCTGAGCCACCTTAACTAATTGCCCATCTAAAATAGCGAGAGTAAGGGGTAATCTAATAGTAAACGTAGAACCAACACCGGGCGCTGAGGTTACTTCCACTGAGCCATTTAATGATTGGATATTTCGCTTAACAACATCCATCCCAACTCCACGACCAGATAAGTCACTTACCTCATCCATTGTCGAAAAGCCGGGCATAAAAATAAGCTCATTTATTTCATCGTCACTGAGATGGTTATCAGCTGAGATTAATTCGTTAGCGATGGCTTTTTCTTTTATTTTTTTTGTATTTAACCCTTGCCCATCATCCATTATTTCAATAACGATGTTTCCACCCTGATGAAATGCATTTAAGGTTACTGTGCCAACGGGATCTTTACCTGCCGCCAGTCTTTGCTCAACAGTCTCTAACCCATGATCAAGTGAGTTTCTTACTAAATGCACCATAGGGTCAGATATTTTTTCCATTACTGTTTTATCAAGCTCGGTTTGCTCTCCAATCAGCTTTAGCTCAACCTGCTTATTTAGCTTTTGCGCTATATCTCGCACTAATCGAGGAAAACGACTAAATACAAAATTAATTGGGAGCATACGAATACGCATCACATTTTCTTGTAAATCACGCGTATTATGTGCAAGTTGTGCTAAGCCTTCTTGTAGTAAAGTGATTGTGGCTGGTGTGATTTCTTGTTCGCTGAGTTGATTTAGCATGGCTTGTGTAATAACAAGTTCACCTACCATATTTATTAACGAATCAACTTTATCAATGCCAACACGTATAGAGGTAGATTCTGGTGCACTTGTAGGTTTTTTATCTTTATTAGCAACGGGTTGCTGTGGCTTACTTGGTAACTCAGCTACTTTTATTGAATCGGGTTCTTCAAGCTCAACAGCTTTAGGTATCTCCTCTTGATTAGGTTGTATTGGCTCATCATTGCCAAATAAGCCGCCACATAATTCAACTTTTATATCGGCATCGTCTTCAACCCATTCAAACACTTCTTTTATGGCTTTTTCATCATGGCTAGTGCTTAAAAAAAAGCGCCAATGTAAAAAACATTCATCACTACTTAAATCGGTGATTTCTGGAACTTCATCGTAAAATACTGTGGTTTCTAACTCACCTAGCTCTTCAAGCTCACTGATCATATACAGTGGCTCGTTTCCTGTTTTAAATAAATGATGATGAGGTTTAAAGTCTATTTGATAGGTATTACTACTTGTTTGCTCTTCACAGCTTTGAGGTTTATTCTCATGTGTTTCATTTTTCATTCCAAGTACATGTTCAAATTGAACTTTTAACAAATCTGCTTCGGTTAAATCTGGCTCTTGTTCACCTTGAAGTGCAGCAAGTAAAGCGCGTAAGCAATCCACAGCTTTGAGTAATAAATTAACATGCTCGGTACTAAGCTCTCGTTCACCTTGGCGAATTTGATCTAGTAATGTTTCAAGTACATGAGTAAAGTCAGCAACGGAGCTAAAACCAAATGTCCCACTGCCTCCTTTTATTGAGTGAGCAGCTCTAAAAATAGTGTTGATAGTTTCTAAATCTTCCTCACCTGGCACTAAGTTTAATAGCTCAGCCTCCATGGTATCTAGGCCTTCAAAACTCTCTTCAAAGAAAACTTCAAAAAATTGACTTAAATCTATACTCACACTGCGCTCCTTAGCGAATAACTTTTTTAATTACCGCTAGTAGCTGATCGGGATTAAATGGTTTAACAATCCAGCCTGTTGCCCCAGCAGCTTTACCTTCTACTTTTTTTTCTAAACCCGACTCAGTTGTAAGCATCAGTAATGGTGTAAATTTATAACTAGGCAAAGTACGCAGCTCTCGTATTAATGTAATTCCATCCATTATTGGCATGTTTACATCTGAGATCACGGCATCAAAGTCTTGCTGCTTGGCAATAGCGAGAGCTTCACTGCCATCTTTAGCTTCGGTTACATCAAACCCTGCGGTTTTTAATGTAAAGCTCACCATTTGACGCATCGATGCTGAGTCATCAACCGCTAAAATTCTTTTCATATATACCCCTAACTTTTACTTTCGGTTGTTAAGTATTGGCTTAAGCCAAGTTTATTGATTGTATGTGTTAAGGCCTCGCTACTGCCTACCCAAATGATTTTGTGCTGTATGGTAAGTAGGTGTTTTTGTAAGGCGCATAAAAGTTGAATTGAGGCAGTATCAGCAGAAATCACATCGTTAATATCAAGACAGATATCATCGTTGCTATTGAGTTCGTGCAGTAAATCTTGATGTAGTGTTTCAACTTGCGTAATAGCAAGTTCGCTTGGAAGTTTTAGCATTTAGTAGGTGCATTCCCTGTCAATTCAATTCATAACAAAAGCTTAGCCCTAGTTATTAAAATTGCCATAAAATGCTTAATTAAATTTAAATCGTCGTTAAAAAACAAAAAAAGGAGCCTAAAGCTCCTTTCAAATTGGT
>NZ_JACJDN010000382.1:0-3925 GCF_014163565.1 Pseudoalteromonas sp. SR45-5
GCAAATACATCTAAAATAGCATCGGTGCGTTCTTTATTAAGTGGGTATACAAACGCACGCCAAAAATCTTTAATAGTTTCAAGTAATATGTCGCG
Organism: Pseudoalteromonas sp. SR45-5; assembly: GCF_014163565.1. Classification (NCBI taxonomy): domain Bacteria; kingdom Pseudomonadati; phylum Pseudomonadota; class Gammaproteobacteria; order Alteromonadales; family Pseudoalteromonadaceae; genus Pseudoalteromonas; species Pseudoalteromonas sp. SR45-5. The sequence goes on from NZ_JACJDN010000382.1 coordinate 96, forward strand.
CTCATCTAAAATAAATTCGAGATTAAACGCCACTCCCGACTCAAACGCATGTTGTTTTAGCATCCGCTGACAAAAGCCATGAATAGTAAAAATAGCGGCTTCGTCCATTGATTTAGCAGCTGCATCGAGCAAATCAAAGGCGCGGTGTTTATCATCAATTTTGGCAATTACGCCTTCAATGAGTTCGTCGTTTGGGTCTTGCCCAAGTAGTGCATCGCGCGCAGCAATAATTCGGCTGCGTACGCGGTCTTTAATTTCTTGGGTGGCGGCGTCGGTAAAGGTTACAACCAAAATTTGCTCAACACTGAGCGGCGTATTTAACTCACCTTCTATTTGCATACCTAGTAAGTAACGTAAATACAGCCCCGTAATCGTATAGGTTTTGCCGGTACCCGCACTGGCTTCTATTAAACTTTGACCAATGAGCGGCATAGTAAGAGGATTAAGTGCTTGCATGGTCACTCTCCTTTGCGTGTTCAAATAAAGGCGTGAGCAATTTATCACTCCATTTTATAAATTCTTCTTGGCAGTCATTTAGCGATTGTACCGTTAAGCGAATATACGGATTTTCGCCCTCGCCTCGCCCTATGTATTGCGGGCTAAATTTGCTCATTGCTTTTGTTATATCGCCGCCGCTTTTAACGTATTCATAACCACTTACCGGAAAGAACGGCACAGGCTCCGCGCGCAGCGCTTTGTATAACTCAAACCAATCAAGTAACAATGCATCGGCATCAGCTTTATTAATTGGCGCAAAGGTAATTTGCTTATCAAGCCCAAGTAACAATGTTTCTACTTGTTGATCCATACTTTGCGCTGCGAGGTGATAAATAAAGCCTTTAATTAAATCTTTCGCTTTAATACTCGCACTGCGGTAAAACACTTGTTTTTGCAAATACACATGATTGAGCCAGCCCTCTATTTTAGTGCCTTCAATGGTAAGCAAAACTTCTATTGGCTCACTTTTCCCGCCTTTAATGTGCTCTTTTACTTGCCCTGCAAGCGCGTCAACTCGGTGCTCCATACTCTCAAATATGAGACTGCCTACATTGGCTTGAGGTAACTCACCCCGCTGCAGTATTTGCTCGGTACTTAGGGGTTGCTCGTTTATGTTTGCTTCGAGTATTTCATCAAGGTAAAAATAACGGCGCAGCGCATCTAGGCTAAAGGGTTCTTCGTCTTTTGCTACTTCGTTAAATTGTGGCAGGCGTAAGCCCAATGTTTGTTGATAAAAGCTCTCTTGTGCGCTGCACACACTTCTAATAAACACATCAAGATCTAGCTGATCTGGCACAGTCACATCAAGCGCAATAACTGGCTCTGGTTTAATTGACTCACTTGGCAGCCAAATTGGATTGTAACTGTGGTTGCTCAGCACAGTATTTGCTTGCTCATCGGCTAAATAGTAATGGCTATTAAAGGGCTGTAAATGCTGCTGATTAATTAGACATGCGGGCAGCGTTTTTTCACTCTTTTCGCTTAATACAAAACTACGCCCAATATATTCTAACAGCTCGCTTACAAGGGTTGATGGCATGCGCGGTTGGTTATCAAAACACGAGCGACCAATGTAACTCATGTATAAGTTGTCGCGGGCACTCAGTAGCGCTTCTAAAAATAAGTAGCGGTCATCTAATTTACGTGATCGGTCACCTTTTTGCTTTTTAGAATAAGGCACTAAGTCAAAACCAATAGGCTGTACGTTACGCGGGTAGTCAGCATCGTTTAAGCCCAGCATGCATACCACTTTAAATGGTACGGCGCGCATGGGCATAAGCGTACAAAAGTTTACTTGCCCAACCAAAAACCGCTGCCCTACGCCTTTTTCTTGAATGCCTTGTTTAACTAAGTAACTAACAATACGCTGCGAAACTGCTTTACTGTAATCGCCGTTGTCGTGGTGTTTTTGTAACTCTTCGAGCACGTTTTGAAGTACTAATAAATCCCAGCTGTCGTCGCTTTCACTTTCGTATATGGCGTTTAATAGCTCGCTTAAAATATGCGCTTTATTAGTGAGCGTATCATCGGGCGTTAGCTGCTCTTTAAAGCTTTGCAGTACATCAATAAAATGCACGAGCTTGTTGAGCGTATCAAGCGCCATGCCTTCTACTTCATCAGCGCTGTAAATACCGTTAAACGGGCATTGTTCGTCGCGCATGGCTATACCAAGCAGTAAACGGTTGAGCCCATGTTGCCAGGTATTTAAATCGATAGCGGGTAAATCAAAGCTGCTTTTATGCGCTGCGTTTATACCCCATTTTACCCCTACACGTTCAAGCCAATATTGAATTTGCTCGTATTCGTGCGCTTCAAGCCCAAACTTTTCGGCTATTTGCGTCACTTGTAATAAATCGAGAATATCCGACACACCAAAGCGCGAAAACGGTAAGTTAGCTAAACTCGCAAATGAACTAAGCACGGGCTTTTCTTGCTCTATGGCTAAATCGGCTAATGCGTACGGAATAAAACGGCTGCCTTGCGCCCCGCCAAATACAGCTTCAATATAAGGGCTGTAAGTGCCTACATCGGGCATCATGACAATTATGTCTTTGGGAGTAAGCGTTGGGTTTTGATTAAATAAGTTAAGTAAGTAGTCGTGCAAGCGCTCAACTTCTCTGAGCGGTGTATGGCAATCGCTGAGCGTAATACTGGTGTCGGTTGCGCTGATTGGTAACTTACCTTCGTCGTTTATAAACCACTCTTTGTTATCGGTCAGCGATTCGCCTTTAAACGCAAGCTGATAAATCTCGCTTTGTACTTGCCCTAGTAAGGTGTCGTCAAACACATCAATAAAACCATCAATCCAACGGGCATCTAACTGTACAAGTTGTTCAAAATAGTCGCGGCCTAATTTACCCCACGACGATAACAACGGATTACCAATAAAGTAGTATTCTTCATCTGGATTGGTTTGTTTTTTTTGTTGCGCTTCCACCAGCGGCATTTTGGCGTATTTAGCGCTTATTTTAGCTGCTGTTTTTTCATCTATGATATCGCCCCAGTAGTGCTCACTTGGGTTAAAAAAGAATAATATAACCTCTGTTTTTTTACTCAGTGCTTCAAACACCTCAAGCTGGGAGCTGGCAATCGCCGATATACCAAATAAACTAATGCGTTGTGGCAGTATGCTATTGTCCATGGTCTCAAGTGCTGCAAGTAATTGCCCTTGCATGTTAGCGCGATGAAATTGGCTTTGCCCAAGCTCTTGGCTTAGTTTTACAATGCGTCGCCATAAATCAGGTTGCCATGGGGCAATGGCTACATCTACGTCATCAAGCTCATCTTTGCCGCTATCCCATGTGGCTATCCAGTGCGGTCGGTACATTAAATATTGGTCGTACACATCGGCTATTTTTTCACATAGCGCAAAGGTTTTTTGCCCGTCAATATCGCCCTCTAAATAGGTTTTTAGCGGCAAATAAAGCGGTTCATCAATGCAGGTTGGTAAAATTGCAAACAGTTTCCAAGCAAGGTTGGGCTTATTAAATGCCGACTCTTTAGGGACATTTGGCAGTAATTGCTGATACAACTGCCAAATAAAGCTCGACGGCAGCGGAAAATCTACCTGCGCTGCGACCCCTAAGTTTTCGCTCAAACCTATTTTTAACCACTGCGACATACCCGGCGATTGCACTAGCACCACTTCTTTGTCGAACGGGCTTTGCAATGGGTTTATTTTTAACAGCTGGTGGAACTGCGCTTGCAGGGCTTCCATCCGGTTTGATTGAATAATATTTAGCATATAACACTGACCTTGCTTGAGATAAAACCAGTGTAAGATATTTTCAATATTAGGGGTAGCTATTCACTGAATTTGGTTCTAATAAATC
>NZ_JACJDN010000383.1:0-3921 GCF_014163565.1 Pseudoalteromonas sp. SR45-5
TTCTAGGGACGATTAACTCTTTGTTGCCTACATGGATGTAGGTAAGGGGCGTGAGCAGGACGCGGAAGCTTTGCTCGGTTTTTACTTAGCCCACTAGGTTACAAACCTCGCGCCGCGATTTAATCGCCTCTAGATTGAACAAATTTCAATCCACAAAGACCAACACGCCCTAGTCTGCAAAACTCACTTTACCCATAGTAACTCCCGCAATACCTTGTGCGGTGTTACTTAGGTGTTGCTGCTCTCCGGCTAGGCATTCGTTTGCTAAAATAGCAAATAACACAGCCTCTTTTGCATCAGGGTTAATACCTAAATCGTCGGTATTTTTAAAAGCCTTAATACGTGGGCAAAGCGTTGTAAGTTGCGCCATTAGTAATGGGTTATGAATACCCCCACCACTTGCATACACCACACAATTTTGTGCGCGCTCTGCACACTCGTTTAATGCATTTGCTATAGCGGTTGCAGTAAAGGTATTTAAGGTGGCCATTACATCTTCATGGCTTAAGTGCTGTGTATTTGTAAGCTGCTGTGCGGTGTTTAAATACGCTAAGTTAAATACCTCAGGCCCTGTGGTTTTAGGCATTGGGAGTTTAAAAAATGCGTTATTACACAATGCATTTAATAATGGTGTATTTACCTTGCCTGCTTTAGCTATTTTTGCGCCATCGTCATAATGCATATCTTTAAAATGTTGCTGTACGTAGGCATCCATAATGGTATTACCGGGGCCAATGTCGGAGCTAAACACACCGTTTGCATCACCATTTTTGGGTAAAAACGTTAAGTTAGCTATGCCGCCCATATTTAGCAAAATCCGACTCTCCACAGCGCTCGAAAAATACAAATAATCGCCATACACAGCAAGTGGTGCGCCCTCGCCTCCTGCGGCTATGTGTTTTTGCCTAAAATCACCAATGGTTGTAATACCCGTAGTAACGGCTATTTGGTCGCTATCGCCAATTTGTAAGGTGCCATTAGTAAAGCTTTTGTGATTATGCTGCGACTGCGGGCAGTGGTAAATGGTTTGCCCGTGACTTGCTATTACATCAATACTTGCCGGGTCTATTTGCCAAGTATGTAAGCACTGGTTAACCATATCGCCATGGAGTTTACCTACCCACGGGTGCAGTAAAGTTACAAGCTCTAAATCGCACTCTCGTTTGGCAAATACCTGCTTTATTTTAGTTTTATAATCGTCGTTGTAGTCAACGGTGGTAAAATTTAAAACCTCAATGTGAGTATTTAAGCCCGCGCCCGTTACTTTACACAGTGCAACATCAAGCCCATCCAACGAGGTGCCGCTCATTAAACCAATAATTAAACGGCTTGGTTTTAGGGCGCTGTTATAAAGGGCTTTAATGTGAGGGTGCATAATGGCATCTAAAATAGGTGTAATATTTTGCTTATATTAGAGGACTTTAAAACAAAGTAATAGCCGTAAAGCGTTTAATTTAGGTTCTGATTGTTTAACTCTTAAATGATTGTTAAGTTAGTGTGCATACTAAAAATTTATGAAAAAATATGATCACCCTCAGAGAGTTTAAAGCCCAAGACGCGCCTTTTATTATTAACACCTTAAATGATGAACAGGTAACGCGTTATTTATCGTCAAAAATTCCGTTTCCGTATACGCAAGCCGATGCAAACTGGTGGATAAGCCAGGGCTCAAAAAACGGCATTATTAAGGCCATTGTTGTAAATGGGCAATTTGCGGGCTGTATTGGTATAACTCCCGGCGAATTTGAATACAAACGCAGTGGCGAAATTGGTTATTGGCTTAATAAAGCCTATTGGGGGCAAGGTATTATTACTCGCGCTATTGAACTTATATGCAATGAAGCGTTTGCAAGCTCACACTTAAACAGAATTTTTGGTGCCGTGTTTGCTGGTAATACCGGCTCTATGAAAGCACTTACTAAGAGCGGCTTTGAGCAAGAGGCTGTGCTTAAACAGGCCATTTATAAAAACGGGGTACTTTACAACAATCATATATTTAGTAAGCTCAAAGCAGACTAATTACTCTAATTAAATCTGCGCAAAGGTTGAATTATCAACCACCCGCCCAAAACTCCTTTATTAAGGTACGCATTGTACATATTCATACTGCTTAGCCGCGCATTATTGTTTAGCTGAACACGATTTTTAAAACGTAAACATTCGGTAAGTAGTTTATTTATATTAATAGGAGATCTTATATGTCTACGACTAGTCGCCAACTTACTCTTGAATCACGCCCTAATGGCGCTCCAAAAGATGAAAACTTTAAATTAAAAACGGTAGAGCTTCCTGCATTAAAAGACGGCGAAGTTTTACTACGTACTATTTACCTATCGCTAGACCCGTACATGCGTGGTCGTATGAGCGATGCTAAGTCGTATGCTGACCCTGTTAATATTGGCGATGTAATGGTTGGCGCAACAGTGTGCCAAGTAGAAGAGTCTAAAAACGATAAGTTTAACGAAGGCGAATGGGTACTTGCCTACACAGGTTGGCAAGACTACGCCATTACCGACGGCGAAGGCTTAATGCAGTTAGGTAAAGAGCCTGCAAACCCTTCATACGCATTAGGTATTATGGGTATGCCTGGCTTTACTGCTTACATGGGTTTACTTGATATTGGCCAGCCTAAAGAAGGCGAAACCGTAGTTGTTGCAGCAGCAACAGGCCCTGTAGGCGCAACGGTTGGTCAAATAGCTAAAATTAAAGGCTGTAAAGTAGTGGGTGTTGCTGGTGGTAGCGAAAAATGTGCACACGCCGTTGAAAAACTAGGGTTTGATGCCTGTATTGATCACAAAGCTGATGACTTTGCAGAGCAGTTAGAAAAAGCCTGTGATAAAGGCATTGATGTTTACTACGAAAATGTGGGCGGTAAAGTATTCGACGCCGTACTACCATTACTAAATACCGCAGCACGCGTACCATTGTGTGGTTTAGTATCGCAATATAACGCTACTAGCTTGCCAGAAGGCCCAGACCGTTTAGGTATGCTAATGGGTCAATTGCTTACTAAGCGTATTAAAATGCAAGGCTTTATCATTTTTGATGATTACGGCGACCGTTACGACGAGTTTGCACAAGACATGCAAAAATGGCTACAAGACGGAAAAATTCAATACCGTGAGCACATGGTAGAAGGCATCGAAAATACAGTAGACGCGTTCAACGATATGATATGCGGTAAAAACTTTGGTAAAACTGTGGTTAAAATTAATAACCCACTTTAATTTTATACGGCTTGTAAGGCAAAGCCCTTACAAGCCAAAAAAGGACTGACATGATTAAACTACACCATTTAAATAAATCCCGTTCTAAACGTATAATTTGGCTTTTAGAAGAACTAGATGTTGACTACGAAATTGTGGCTTATCAGCGTAATAAAGACACATTTCTAGCACCTGACGAACTAAAGCATATTCATCAACTTGGTAAGTCACCGGTAATTGAAGACGGCGGTTTAATTATTGCTGAATCAGGCGCTATTACCGACTACCTTATTTCTAAATACGGCAACGGTAAATTTGCTCCAAAAGTAGATACCGCTGAATATGTTGACTACCAACAGTGGCTGCACTTTGCAGAAAGCTCAGCAATTTTACCGCTTTTACTTAAAATGTTTGTACTAAAAGACGGCGCTAAAACACAGTTTTTAGAAGGCTATGCCGACGCTGAAACAGCTAAAGTAATTAGCTACTTTAACGACCGCCTAGAAGGTAAACGTTATTTAGTGGGCGATACCCTAACGGGCGCTGACTTTATGATGTCGTTTATTGTTGAAATAGTTAAAAACTCAGGTCAATTAGCGCACTTTAAAAACCTCGTTAAATACGACGAGCAATTACAAAGCCATGAGAAGTTTCATACAGCTAATGAGCTAGAAGCAAAGTACGACTAAACCTTTATATAATATTTTTATATAAC
>NZ_JACJDN010000384.1:0-3919 GCF_014163565.1 Pseudoalteromonas sp. SR45-5
TAACCCTTCTTTCTTTAGTGCCATTAATTGCGGTGGGTGTTGCTATATTTTCAGCTTTTCCGGGCTTTGAATCTACTCGCATGGAAATTGAGAGCTTTTTGTTTACCAACTTTGTCCCTACCTCTACCGATGTTATTAGAGAGCACATTAGCTCCTTTGCCGGTAACGCTAATCAAATGACGGCGGTAGGTATTGGCTTTTTAGCTGCAATAGCCTTGCTGTTAATACGTAATGTAGATGCCACACTAAATCGAATTTGGCGAATTAAGAAAAAACGCCCAATGATGATCTCATTTGCTGTGTACTGGATGGTTTTGAGCTTAGGGCCTGTATTACTCGGAGCGAGTATTGGTGTTACCTCTTATATTGTATCTTTGGTATCGTTTGCTGATCAGGGTATTCCTGGGTTTAGCGGGTTTTTGTTAAAGTTATTGCCGTATGGGATTTCGATGGTGGGCTTTATTATGCTCTACACCTTAGTGCCTAATACGCGTGTATCGTTCAGAGCGGCAATACCTGGCGCTTTTTTTGCGGCACTTTTATTTGAGCTGACTAAAAAAGGGTTTGCACTTTATATTAGCCATTTTCCTTCGTACGAAGTTATTTACGGCGCAGTAGCAACCATTCCTATTTTGTTTGTATGGGTGTATTTATCGTGGGTCGTTGTTTTGCTTGGCGCTGAATTTACTGCGTGTATTAGCCCAAATGATATTCCAGAAACACCAGAACTTGAACTAGAAGATGATGAACCAGCAGTAAAGGACACAGTTTAAATGCAAGGTTTAATACAACGCGTAAAGCATGCCAAAGTAGAAATTAACAACCAAGTAGTAGGTGAAATTAGCCAAGGTATATTGTTGTTGCTGGGCGTTGAAAAACACGACGATACGCAAACGGCCGATAAGCTTTTACACAAGGTAAGTAATTATCGTATTTTTACTGACGAAAACGACAAAATGAACTTAAGCCTTAAAGATATTAAAGGTGAGTTACTGGTGGTTTCGCAATTTACGCTAGCGGCTGATACTAAAAAGGGTATGCGCCCTAGCTTTTCATCTGCGGCAACGCCAAGCCAAGCTAATGAGCTTTACGAGTACTTTGTTGCTCAAGCTAAAGAGTTGGGGCTTACAATAGCCACCGGTGAGTTTGGTGCCGATATGCAAGTAAGCTTGTGTAACGATGGGCCCGTTACGTTTAACTTATCTGTTTAAGTTTTTGGTTACCACGACAATATGATTTACATAGCCCGTAATTTTTTGCGGGCTAACATTACAACCAAATACATCGAGTAATAGCTGCTGAAGTTGCTTTAATTGCGACTCATGCTGCGATAAAAAGTTAATAAATAGCACACCGTTGTTATTTAAAGCCGAGTAAATTTTTTTATAAAATGCCTCTTCAAATAAAAATCGAGGTGCATCTATCTGGCTAAACAAATCTAAAATAATCCAATCAATATTTTGCGCACTTTTTAAAATCTGTTGCGCATCGGCGCAAAGCAGTTGCTCATTTTTATTTGACGAAAAAAATTGGGTATAGCAATCAATAATATCAGCGTTTTTTTCAACCGATGTTATTTGTGCTTTAGGGTATTTGTATTGTAAATAATTACGAATTGCTCCGCCGCCGAGGCCTAGTTCTAACACTTTTTGTGGCGGCTTAAGAGCCTGCCAATGCTTACCTAGGCATAATAAATGTGGAAAAAGTAATAAATCCGGGTTATTTAAATCAATAACAGATTGAAGAGTGTCGTTAATCAGTAACCAGCGTAACGGCTCGTGCTCACGTACTTGAATGTGATCGCCACTGAATTTATGCCAATAGATTAACTGACCAATGCTGTGGCTATTTTCAATAAATTGATCGCCCAGCAAACCCGTCAGTGAATTTATATAATTGATTTTTTTCATCATATTCTCAGCATAAACTAGCAACGTTAAAGCGCAATGGCCTTTGCCATTATTTTTTACGTTATTTTACAGCCATCACCAAAGTCGTATTTGCAGTTTTTTTAAGATGGAGTATGGTATTTGCCATAAATAATACCAACGGACTTAATTATTTAAGCTTTTTAGTTTGGTAGATAATCAATACTATTAGTATAGCGCCGTAGCCTTTTTTGACTTTTATTTACGGCTTATATAACAACAGGAGTATGTATGTTTCAGGTAAGCACCCCACAAAGTAGCGAAGATTGGCAAGCGTATTATCAATTGCGTTGGCAAGTATTACGCGCGCCTTGGGGCGAGCCTCGTGGCTCTGAACAAGACGATATGGAACAAGACTCTGAGCACCGCTTTATAAAAAATAAAGAAGGCGAAGTGCTAGGTGTAGCACGTTTGCACTTTAACAATCATGAGCAAGCACAAGTGCGCTATATGGCGGTTGCAGAGGGTAATCGTAACCAGCATATTGGTAGTCGCTTACTGCACGAGCTTGAAAAAATTGCATGGGTTCAAAACGCAGGCGAGCTTGTATTGTTTGCACGCGAACGAGCGCTTGAGTTTTATAAACGCCACGGTTACGAATTAAAAGAAAAAGCGCACTTAGCGTATGGCGATGTTCAACACTTTAAAATGGTAAAGCAAAAACCGTCTGAGCCAGGTTGGTTTCGTCACCCTAATTGGACGCAAGTACTACAAAATACGTGGCGTGAGTCTATTCCAATTAGTGACGCGATGGGTATTAAGGTAGAAAGCTATACCGATTGGCAATTTACAACCAGCGCCGACCTAGACGCTAACTTAAACCTACATAACACAATGTTTGCAGGTTCTATTTATAGCTTGGCCACGCTAACAGGTTGGGGCGCTACGTACTTAGCACTTAAAGAAGCTGGGCTTGAAGGTAATATTGTATTAGCCGATGCTAACATTAAGTACTTAAAACCGCTTACTACCGACCCACGTGGTTGTGTTGATATACAAACCTGTAAGGGCAAGTTAAGCGATTTAGAAACCGACGGTAAAGCAAGTTACGTAGTGCCAGTAACTATTTACGATGGTGATAACGTGGTTGCAGAATTTGAAGGGCAGTTTGTAGTAAAAAAATAACTGTTTAGCTGTTCAAAACACAAAAAAGCCAAGCAATGCTTGGCTTTTTTGTGCGTAAAATTTAGGGAAGTATTACAGCAAATCGGTTAATAATATACCGACACCAATACGTTCTACATCCGCATTGTAATCAATTAAGCTTTCGCCATAACCGTTAAAGTATTGTGCATAACCACGAACGCGACCCCATAAAGGAAACGACCAGTCGAGTTGAATTGCACCGCGATTATCTGAATTTAAATTGTTACGCGTCATAAAGCTAAATTCATGGTCATGAAAACGATACGCGCCGCTAAATTCAAAGTAACCCATGTATTTGTATATGTCTGGGTTGTCGTCGCCATTGGCTTCTAAAATATCTTCTTTTTCGTCCTCAGCTATTCGGTACCAAGGTTTAAAGCTAAAAACAAAGCCCCTATTTTCCCAAATAAAGTCTGCGTAAATACGGTTCCACGAACGCGAGTTTGGTTGGCTTCGACCGTTTGATTGGTGCGAAATACCTAATGCGATTGCCATTTCGTCGCCCCATAATACGTTTTCTGGGTCGAGGTAATTTATCCAAAATATCTCTGGTTCGTAGTTTGTTTCACGAAATGGAGACGAAATTTCTGAGTTATAAATCTGCCAATATGATTGCAGTGTAAAGCCAAAAAATATGGCTTGGTCTTTATCCGAAAAATCATCGTAAAGAGGCACTTTTATCGATAGCTGATATTTGGCTTCTAGATTGTCGAGCGGTTCGCCGTCGCTATCATCTGTTAGTGCATCAAAACCATCAAAAGGGCGATCGTTTGGGTGTGATACGTACGAAAGCGGTAAAATATAGTTACGCTTATGTGGCGTAATTACATTTCTATTTTTTTTAC
>NZ_JACJDN010000385.1:0-3919 GCF_014163565.1 Pseudoalteromonas sp. SR45-5
TTTTTATAATGTATTTTTAAGTGCAAGGCTCAATTGATGTAGGTGTCCGTCAAGTTTCTGCTTCGCCTTTGCTGCTTCTTCAAACGTTACATATTTAAACTCAACAGTATCTAAAGGTCTAAACTGTGCAAATTGACGTAAGTCGGCTTCAATAACAGTCCCTAGCAGAGGGTAGCCCCCTGTAGTTTGGCCATCATTTAGTAACACAATTGGCTCTCCACTTGGTGGGAGTTGAATACTCCCAGGGCTTACCCCTAATGATGGCAAAGAGTGCGAATGCCCCAAATTATTCTTATGCTCAAGCTCAAGCCTTACACCCATTCGGTTACTATTATTGCTGACTTTAAAAGCGGTAGACACAAAGTTGCTAAGTAAAGTCTCGCCTAATAAGTCGGCATGAGGACTTGGATGCAGGCGTATAAGTTTGCTCTGGGCGGGAGCAATTGCGCCTACCTTTATAAACTCTCCATAATAAGGAGTAATAGGTATTTTATCACCAGAGGTGAGAGATCTACCTTCAAAACCACCAAAACATGCGTTTAAATCTGTAGATTTAGAACCCATAACTTCAGCATTTTGTATACCGCCTTTCACTGCTAAATAAGCTCTTAAGCCTGCTCTACCAGTAGCAAAACTTAGGACTTGTTTGTTTTTTACTGCGTATGTCCAACCAGGATAAATTGCATGTCCATCAAGGGTTGCTTGCAAATCTGCACCATGAAGCGCAATTACTGTGTCGCAGGTAAATTCCAGTTCGCACAAACCCACAGTTATTTCTAAAACGGCATCATTGTCGTTATTGTTAAGTAATCTATTAGCAATGATTTGTGCAATAGGGTCTAAGCTACCCGCTTTGCTTACACCTAAATGGCGGTAGCCCTCACGGCCAAAATCTTGAATTGTAAGTAATACACCACTTTTAAGTACTTTAATCATGATTTGCTCCTTTATTAACGTGCGGAACAAATTCAAGCGTATCGCCTGGTTGAATTAAACAAGGTTGCTCAGAGGCCGAATCAAACAAAGCAGTATCTGTATGACCTATTATATGCCAACCACCTGGGGTATCTGCGGGGTAAATTCCGGTTTGTGCAGCACCTATCGCAACAGAGCCTTTAGGAACCCTAGTACGTGGCTCATCACGTCTTGGTGTATGTAATTGCTCATTTAAGCCATGTAGGTAAGCAAAACCGGGCTGAAAGCCTAAAAATAATACGTGGTACTTGGTTTTACTATGAATATTAATAACCTCATCAGCACTTAAATTATGATAGCGAGCCACGTAATTAATGTCCTCACCCTTGTATGTGGTTTCGATTAAGTGATGCTGCCCCTTAAATGTACTCGTTTTAATATCATTCCACAGCGAAGGTAGCACTTGTAACCACTTATTTAAGTGTTTATCTGATTTTAAATAAAGAGTGAGCGAGTTCATGGCTGGCACTAAATCGCTAAATTCATCAGTGCTTTTACAGTGGCTAGCTAAAGCCCAAATTTTCTTTTGAATAGAGAGTATATCTGTAGCGTCTAAATGCGATGCATCAAGTAGTAAACTACTGTTTGTTAATGCATAAATATGAGGAGCTGGCTTCATTAAATAAACCTATTTGTACAACATAGTTCAAACGTAACACAGTTTTATTAATTTATTTACACCATTGCGACTAAGTGGTTATGTTTATTGCCCAACTTACTTTAAGAGTAGTTTTATATTCAATTAATCGTATTTAACTTATTGAGGACCAAAATTTAATACGCTTCGTACTAAATAAGTAATTAGGTTGAAATGAAAATTAGGATAAGGAGGTCTTAGTTAGCACGCACTTGTTTAAGAGGTACTTTATGAAACACCAGCATTTATTATATTTATCAGGCGCTGCTATTATATTTAGCGCAGGCAGCTTTGCTTTATCTATGGAAAAGGTTGAGCACAGTAATGTAGAAGCCACCATGCATGTAGAAACCATTGTACTTGGATCGGGTTGTTTTTGGGGAGCGGAAAAACGCTACGAAGCGCTTAATGGCGTTATTGATGCTGAATCGGGGTACGCTGACGGCAATGGCTTTAAAGCTACCTACAGAAATATTACTGATCAGTCTCGTCGTTTTGATGAGAACAATTATGCTGAAGTTGTACAAGTTATGTATAACAGCAATATAATTTCAGCAGAAGATCTCTTAAAAAACTATTTTGAAAGTCACGACCCTACGCAAAAAAATCGCCAAGGTAACGACATTGGTACGCAATACCGCTCAATTGTATTAACGACCACTGATGCGCAAGCTAAAGTAGCTGAGCAAGTTAAATCGCAATATCAGCAGCTTTTAACTGATGCGAGCTATGGCAAAATTGAAACAGTTATTAAACCGCTTCAAGGTTTTGTATCGGCAGAAGAGTATCATCAAAATTATTTAGAAAAGAACCCTAATGGCTATTGTCCCAATCACTCTACCGGTGTTGTTTTTAATAAAACACCTGTAGAAAAAGTAGATAACACGGCTTTATTATCAGGAAAACAAATCGTAGTCTTAGATTCACGTGAGTACTGCCCATACTGTGAAAAGTTTAAAAAAACAGTCGCAAATGATTACAAAGGGACAATACCAATGTCGTTTCGCCATGCTGACCAACTTGATGATTTAACTATTAAGTCAGCCACGTGGGCAACACCGACCATTTTGTTTTTAGAAAATGGTATTGAGGTATATGGCCGTCAAGGTTACGCAACGCCTGAAGAGTTTTATAAAGCATTAGGCGCTTTTAAATTAGGCAACAGTGATGCTTATAAAGTTGCATTTGATGCACGAACAGATAGACCTTACTGTAAAGAGTACAAAGAGTTTAAAAATACACCAGACGGCACTTTTGTTGATAAATTAAGTGGCGAGCCACTATTTGATACAAGCGATAGGTTTAACTCAGGTACTGGTTGGTTGTCGTTTACTCATCCTGTAAAAAACAACGTAACACAGCACGACGATAGCAGCTGGGGCATGACACGCATTGAGCTTCGCTCTAAAAGTACAGGCATACACTTAGGGCATTTATTTCCAGGTGAAGGTCCAAGAGGTCGCGATCGTTACTGTATTAATGCAACAGTCCTTGATTTTGTACCGAGAGATAAAAGCTAAACCCTTTCTTTACGTAGCCTGATTCTAATCAGGCTTTTTTTTGCATAAAACAAAATAGGCTTATCATAATCTTTGCAAATTTGTTAAAATTAAAGCGTGCAGCTAATTGTCAATAATATTACTTAGGTTATTAATGAATCAATTTATAAAAATAGCAACGCAGTTAATATATTTGCCATTCGCTTTACTGCTTTTAATAAACAACGCTAAATCAGCGACTCATTACGTAGTAGGCGTAGAGAATATAGAATACCTTCCATACTACGATGGTAGTGGGGCTGATAACCGCGACTATTATGGTTTTAGTCAAAAGTTACTTACCTTGTTTGCCCAGCAGCATGACTTTAAGTTTGAGTTTTACACACTACCTATTAATCGACTTTACAAAGAATTTGTGGAACATCGCCATGTCGACTTTAAGTATCCAGATAACCCTAGCTGGAAATCAAGCTACAAAGCTTCATTTATTGATGTAAATAAAATTATTTATTCGCAGCCAACCGTTGTGACTAAAACGGGCATTGCGAGTTTAAATATAAATATCACTATTGATGAATGCATTAGTTTTGCAACGGTAAGAGGGTTTACGCCTCAAAGCTTTAAACCGTTAATGAATAATGAAAACGTTGAGTTAATAGAAACAGCTAACGTAATTGAATTAATAGAGTTGCTTTTAAAAGAGCGGGTGGAGTGTATTTACATATCTAACGATGTATTAAATTATAACCTCCTAAAATACTTTAAATTAACCCGAGCTGTTTATTTTCAAAACGAATTGCCGACAGAT
>NZ_JACJDN010000386.1:0-3913 GCF_014163565.1 Pseudoalteromonas sp. SR45-5
TGGTCAATAAAATTTGGCCACAGTTTTAGAATCTTGATATCTAACCTCAGATTCATTTGGCGCTAAACCGGCATTATAATGATGCGGCCTAACGTTGTTGTAATATCCGTTGATATAATCACTAATGTGTATTAGTTCAGACAAGATCTGACACATCAACTTGCAAAAGTGAGAGTTACCCGTTTTGATAAAAGGTGTCGAATCTTTAAATCAAAACATATAAGAGGTAACTCTCATGCTACATACTAACAATCCAATTATTAAACACAAAGCGGGTTTACTTAATCTTGCAGAAGAACTTGGCAACGTATCAAGAGCCTGCAAAGTGATGGGAGTATCCCGTGATACATTTTATCGTTATCAAGAATTAATCGAAGACGGTGGACTTGATGCGTTAATTGATAAAAGTCGTAGGGCGCCAAACTTAAAAAATAGAGTTGATGAAGCAACTGAACAAGCCGTTATTAAATACGCTGTCGATTATCCAGCTCACGGCCAACACCGAACGAGTAATGAACTCAGAAAACAAGGCGTATTTGTTTCTGGCAGCGGTGTTCGTTCAATATGGCTACGTCATGACCTAGAGAACTTTAAAAAGCGTCTCAAGGCGCTAGAAAATAAAGTGGCTAACGAAGGTATTACTCTCACCGACGCTCAAGTAGCTGCGCTTGAAAAGAAAAAACATGATGACGAAGCGTGTGGTGAAATTGAAACGGCTCACCCAGGTTATCTAGGCTCTCAAGATACATTTTACGTCGGTAATCTCAAAGGCGTTGGGCGTATCTACCAACAAACCTTCGTTGATACATACAGCAAAGTAGCGTTCGCTAAGCTCTACACCACGAAAACGCCAATTACTGCGGCTGACATACTCAACGACAAAGTACTGCCGTACTTCGAACAGTACGAGCTTCCTATGCTACGTATTCTAACCGATAGAGGCACTGAATATTGTGGCAAAGTCGAACATCATGATTACCAGTTATATCTGGCTATTAATGATATCGATCATACAAAAACCAAAGCTATGTCACCGCAAACAAATGGTATCTGCGAACGCTTCCATAAAACGATATTCAATGAATTCTATCAAGTTACATTCCGTAAAAAGCTATATAGCTCATTAGAGGAATTGCAAAAGGATCTGGACGAATGGATGATTTATTACAATAATGACCGAACTCATCAAGGAAAAATATGCTGTGGCAGAACGCCATTAGAAACTTTATTAGATGGAAAATTGATTTGGGCTGAGAAAAATTTAGCTCAAATCTAGACTGACAGTCACCGATTAAAAAACGGGTAACTGTCAGATCAAGTCTGAGCTAGTACACCTGATTTGGTAGTTTTAAGTGTTTCAAACAGCTTTACTCAGTGGACTTTTTGTCCCCTTATAACACCATATACATATGTTATATGGTGTTTTATGTAGATAGCTTCTGATCTTTCCCAAAATAAACACAGCGACTTTGAGTCAACACATATACAACTGTCAGATTCGATTGAGTTCTATTATTCGAATCTGACAGATCAAGTTAAGATTTATTCAAGAAAATTGATTGCACTAAGCACGAAGGTAGCGTTACCGAGCACGACATACAGATAATAGAATAGAGTTATGACTTTTCTAGCTTCTTTTCAAAGTCGCTTTTAACTATTTCAAGTGCTTTAAGTACTTCTTCTGGAGCAACATCGTGTTGCTCTAGTATCATAATTAAATCTACTGCAAGTTTCATATGTGTAGGGGCTTGATCAAGTGGACTTGTCATTTAACTCTTTCTTTTTTGATATTTGGCTGATGGCAACGTTTATTGCGGTTTGTACACGTTGTTCCATATGTATGCGTTCTGATTGCGGTAAATAAAACGCCATATCTACATCGTAGCGAATATATCGTGGCGGGAGCTGATTTAGTACCGTACAACAAAAGTCAGCCATTACATCTTCATCATATTTTTCATCAAGTTTAAGTTTGATAACTTCCTCGACTACAATCTTTTCGTAATAGTTGTGTATGTCTTCGTGTAATCGCATATTCCCACCGCTTTAAAATAATCAGTTTAATTGAGTCTATACTATGGCTTGCTATAAATCGATAGCGGCTTTAAATAGTTGTTTATGAACATTAATTAGTGAGCTCAAATTACGCTGATAACCTCCGCCTAGGCCGCACATTAGTGGGATTTGGTGTTGCTTACAAAAGTTGAGAGTAAAAAAGTCGCGTTTATATACGCCATCTAGTGATACTTCAAACAAGCCTAACTCGTCTTTTGTGTAAATATCAGCACCTGCATTATACAAAATAATATCGGGGTTATGAATACGCACGCAAAAATCGAGTGCTTGCTCTAATGTAGCAAGGTACTCAGCGTCGGTTGTTTTAGCGGGCAATGCAAAATCGTAGGTGGACTCTTGCTTATTACGAGGAAAGTTTTGTTCACAATGAATTGAGCAGGTAATAATTTGGTCATGGTTTTGAGTGATTTGTGCTGTGCCATCGCCTTGGTGTACGTCGCAATCAAAAATTAAAACAGTGTCGGCTTGCTCTGTATTTATTAAATGTGCTGCTGCAATAGCTAGATCGTTAAAAATACAAAAACCGCTGCCGTAATCACTGTATGCATGATGATAGCCACCACTTAAATTAGCCGAAAAACCATGTTTTAGCGCGTGTTCACTACTTTGGATGCTTGCCCCAACTGATAGTAATGTGCGCTCTACCAATTCATTTGAATAAGGAAAGCCCATTTTTTTTATGGCTTTATTGCTAAGAGTCCCATTTAAAAAGTCATCTATATAACGTTGGCTATGACATAGCGAAAGTTGAGATTTGGTTGCTTTTTTAGGCTCTTGAAAGTGAATAGCCGAAACACCTAGGTTTTCTATTTCTGTTTTAAGTAACTTATACTTTTGAATAGGGAATCGATGACGTTCTGGGAGTATAAGGTCTGAATACAATGGATGATAATAAAGCTGCATAGTAAAGTGCGCCTTAACGCAGCTGCTGTTTTTCTACTTGTTGAATTTTATCTTCGGTGGCAGAAATTGCTTTTCTGCAGCGGCCTAATCGAGCGTGTGTGCTTAATATTTCAAGGTTAAGCTTTTGTGCTTTAGCAGGCGAGGCTTTATCCATTTGCATTTTTCGCTCTTCAATCATGAGCACTAAACGGCGTTCAAACTCATGGTTTTGTTTTAATTCGTCGTAAAGCTCATGGGATGATTGCATTATTTTTTGCACAGCTTGCTTATAAACGGTTTGCTTAGGGCGTGGTTTATAATGGCTTTTGTTTTCTTTAACCCAAATAGGCGTTGATTTAATAACGTTGAATACAGCTTGTATTTGAGCTGCAATACGTTCAAGCGCGTAGGTATAAGCATGGCGATGCTCGCTTGGCGGTAACCTTGAAACTTCGTCTTCTATTTCTATTACGTAATCGACTAGGTTCATGCTTTTGGTACTAAAAACTGCGCGGTCAAACAAGCTAGGTTGTGCTTGCATGTAACGATTTTTAGAAAAAAGTTTAGCTTTATCAAATTGCTCAGCTTGTTGTTTTAGCGTTGCAACTTGTTGGCGTAGTTTATCTAAAGCCATTGAATGCATATTAAAAGTAAGCCTCGTAAATTAGTTTTAATGCTAAAAGTATAACCATAGTATTAAATACTGGGCGAATAAATTTGCTACCAAAACGTATTGCTGAATGCGCCCCAAACCATGCGCCTAGCATAATAAAAAAGCCCATTGTTATGCCAAGTAAAAAGTTTACATGGCCGAGTGCAACAAAGGTAATTAAAGATATAAAGTTAGACACAAAATTCATTGAACGCGCTAAACCACAGTTGAGTAGCAGGTTCATTTTGTAAAGCATGCCATTAGAAGCAGTCCAAAATGTACCCGTACCTGGGCCTGCTAAAC
>NZ_JACJDN010000387.1:0-3907 GCF_014163565.1 Pseudoalteromonas sp. SR45-5
AGCGGTTTTTTTTTTGCATTTACTTATTATTTAATAACGCGTAAATGAGAGCCTTTTTTCTTCTGTGGCTTTTCTGGTGGTGTTTCATCAATAAATTCAGCTGATGAATCAACACTTTCAAGCTCAGGCACAAAATCGTCTTCGTCCTCTAAAAACTCATCTGCAGTAAAGACTGTTCCTTCGCCATTTTCACGCGCGTATATTGCAAGCACAGCACCTAGAGGCACATACACTTGCATTGGCTGACCACCAAAGCGCGCATTGAAGCTAAGTTGGGTTAAGTCTAACGAAAACTGTGTGACCGCTGATGGACTTATGTTTAAAACAATTTGTCCGTCTTGAACAAACTGTGTTGGCACTTGTACATTTGCAAACCCAGCGTCTACCACTAAATGCGGTGTACACTCGTTATCGACTATCCAATCAAAAAAAGCACGTAATAAATAAGGACGATTAGGCGTCATTATAAACGGATCTCACGCTCAGCTTCAGTTAAAGAGGCTTGGAATGACTCACGTTCAAATAAACGGATCATGTACTCTTTAAGCTCTTTAGAACCTGCACCATTAAGCTCAATACCAAACTCTGGTAAACGCCATAATAGTGGAGCTAAATAACAATCTACTAAGCTAAACTCTTCACTCATAAAGTAAGGTGCTTCGCTAAAAATAGGTGCTACAGCAAGTAATGCTTCTGTTAGCTCTTTACGAGCTTGAGCAGCATCTGACGTGTTGTTACTGATTTTGTCAGCTAGGCTGTACCAGTCAGTATCAATACGATGCATCATTAAGCGGCTACGACCACGCATTACCGGGTAAACAGGCATTAGTGGAGGATGAGGAAAACGCTCATCAAGGTATTCCATGATGATGTTTGCCTGGTATAAACCAAGCTCACGGTCAATCAGTGTTGGCACTGTGCCGTAAGGGTTAATTTCGTGAAGTGCTTCTGGCAAGTTATCTTTTTCAGCCAAATGAATATCTACACTTACACCTTTTTCCGCAAGTACAATACGTACTTGGTGGCTATACATACAGTTAGCACCAGAAAAAAGGGTCATTACAGGGCGCTTATTGGCAGCTACGGCCATGCCTATACCTCCATTAAATAACTAAAACAGCAAAAGGGGCTTAAGCCCCTATTGCAAAATTACCTTTAAAAATGTTCAAGTTAATGAACATCTCTCCAGTATTCTTTCTTAAGCATAAATGCCAAGATAAATAGAATTATTAAGAATCCTATTACCTTAATACCTAGCGCTTCCGATTCAAGACGTGAAGGTTCACCCACGTACTCAAGGAAGTTTGTTAAATCACGAGCCGCTTGGTCGTATTCATCTACGCTTAATTCACCCGTACCATCAGTTTCAGTAGCAATAACTTTGGTCACAGTGTGGCCATGTTCTTCTACTTCTTTAGTGATAGGCGTTGGTAAACCTTGTAGTTCTTGAAGAACATGAGGCATACCTACCGATGGAAAAACAATATTGTTAACTCCAAACGGGCGAGATTCATCTTTATAAAACGATTTTAGGTACGTGTAAATATAATCTGGTGATTTTACACGTGCAATTAGAGTTAAATCCGGCGGAGCCGCACCAAACCATTTTGCTGCATCGTCTTTTGTAATTGCGTTGGTGATATGGCTACCTACTTTAGAGCCGTCAAAAATTAACTGCTCTAAACCAACTTCTGTTGGGATACCGATATCACGAAAAGTACGCTCATAACGTTGATACTGCATTTGGTGACAACCAAGACAGTAGTTCATGAACAACTTTGCACCGCGTTGTAAAGATGGTTGATCAGTAAGGTCGTTATTCGCTTCCATTAAAGGAACCGACGGACCTGCTGCCATAACCATGTTAGGCAACAAGTTTACTGATAAAGCAAACAAACCAATAATAAGCTTCTTCATCATTTCGTTAACCTCTCTGGCAATGGCTTAGTTTTTTCGTTCTTACTGTATACAAACAACAGTACGAAGAACATAAAGTAAGTCACAGTACAGATTTGAGAAATAATCGTTTTCATATCAGTTTGTGGAGTTGCACCCACCCAACCAAGAAGAACGAAAGTTACAACAAAGCCTGCAATGTTCCATTTATGGAAACCACAACGGTAACGAACCGATTTAACTCTACCACGGTCTATCCAAGGTAGTAATGCAAGTACTACAATCGATGCACCCATCGCCGCAACACCGATTAACTTATCAGGGATTGCACGTAAGATTGCATAGAATGGCGTAAAGTACCAAACCGGGAAAATATGCTCAGGTGTTTTAAGTGGGTTAGCTGCCTCGAAGTTTGGACCTTCTAAAAAGAAGCCATTCATCGCCGGCATAAAGAACACAACCCAACAAAACAGTATTAAGAAACCAACCACACCCACAATATCTTTAACTGTGTAGTAAGGGTGGAACGGTATCGCATCAACAATGTCTTTTTTGTTAGTGTAATACTCGTGGAATTTAAATTTAGGCTTATCTTCTTCAGCTACTGAGCCTTTCTTACGTTTAATCTCAATACCTTCAGGGTTATTTGAACCCACTTCGTGTAGAGCAACAATGTGTAAGAAAACTAAGATTACAATAACCAGTGGTAGTGCAATTACATGTAATGCAAAGAAGCGATTAAGCGTTGCACCTGATATTACGTAGTCACCACGGATCCAAAGTGTTAAGTCATCACCAATAACCGGAATAGCACCGAATAATGAAATGATTACTTGTGCGCCCCAGAACGACATTTGGCCCCATGGTAATAAGTATCCCATGAATGCTTCAGCCATTAGCGCTAAGAAAATGAACATACCAAATAACCACAGTAATTCACGCGGTTTTTGGTAAGAACCGTAGATCATGCCACGGAACATATGCATATATACAACGATGAAAAACGCTGATGCACCTGTTGAGTGCAAGTAACGTAGTAACCAGCCATATTCTACATCACGCATGATGTACTCTACCGAGGCAAAAGCACCTTCAGCAGACGGAACAAAGTTCATCGTTAACCAAATACCTGTTAGGATTTGGTTTACTAGTACTAACATGGCTAGTGAGCCAAAAAAGTACCAGAAGTTAAAGTTTTTAGGTGCTGGATACTGTGCAATGTGCATGTTCCAAACACGTGTCATTGGGATTCGGTCGTCTATCCAACCAATAATCTTACCAAACATTAGGCTACCCCTCTTTCTTCGCCCACTAAAATAGTGGTGTCATCTAGAAAAGTATAAGGTGGTATTTCTAAGTTTAATGGTGCAGGTACCGATTGAAATACTCGACCAGCCATATCAAATTTAGAACCGTGGCACGGGCAGTAGAAACCGTCATCAGTCCCTTCTACTTTCTCACCAAAATTACCTTGTAAAAAGCCTGGTGAACATCCTAAATGCGTACAAATACCTACAGCCAAAAATATTTCTGGACGTAATGAACGGTAATCATTTGTTGATGATTCTAATTGTTGTGGCTCTTGCGATTGCGGATCACGAAGTTGACCTTCATGTTCTTTCATCTGCTCAAGCATTTTTGGGGTACGTGATACAACCCATACAGGTTTACCACGCCACTCGACACGTATTAATTGTCCAGGCTCAAGTTTGCTGATATCTACTTCTACAGGCGCACCCGCAGATTTAGCTCGCTCACTTGGATTCCAAGACGCAATAAAAGGAACAGCAGCCCCAGCCGCACCAACACCACCTACAACAGAGGTAGCTATGGTTAAAAAGCGACGTCGGCCATTGTCTACAGGCGCATTGCTCATCCACTTATCTCCACTATGATTCTCAACACTTGCTATATTGAGAACATCAGTTACAGCAGGTTAATTATTCGAAATTTTTAAAATAGAAGCGATCATAATTAAAACCCTTGATTAAAACAAGGTTATTCAAAGCCC
>NZ_JACJDN010000388.1:0-3901 GCF_014163565.1 Pseudoalteromonas sp. SR45-5
TACCGAGTTTGTCTTGTATTGCCAACTCGCCTTCATGAAAAGGGGAAGCATCTATTGAGTTTGTGTTTATCATTTTGCTTGTAATTCGTGTGCGTATTTTATGGGCTAAATTTAACTCAATACACAATGAATGATAATGGGTGTTTTATTGACTGATAATGCACAATACAATGACAATACTTGCACCCTCTTAGTGCCAGGCGCGCACCAACATATGTCAAAACGGGTTTTTCATTCACTCTAAAAAAACATTAAATACTATTTAAACAACAACTTAAAAAACTGGCTATGTTTTTGCAAACACTCTATTAACAAGCCAGTTTTATTTACGGCAAAAATTTAGGTTGTTGGCACTATAGCTATTAGCAACCATCGGCAAAGAAGCCCGCACACAATTATGCTTAATGCGTATTTGTGGCGGGCTTTTTTGTTATTTGTATTTAAACCGTCACTTTAAGGAATGCCATATGCAAACCTCGCAAAAAATACTCATTATTGGTAATGGTATGGTCGGACACCACTTTGTTGAGCAAATGCGCCAAAGCGATGCCAACGCAGACATTACCGTACTTTGCGGAGAAGCAAATCTTGCATACGATCGCGTGTATTTATCAAGTTTATTTGATGGCAAAACAGCCGCCGATTTAGCACTTACCACTCACGACAACTATAAACAACTAAATATTAATGTGCATACCAGCCAGTGGGTTGAAGACATTGATAGATCAGCAAAAATAGTGACCACATTAACCGGTGAGCAATACCCGTACGACAAACTTATACTCGCTACAGGTTCATTTCCGTTTGTGCCGCCTATAAAAGGTAACGACCAACCCCATTGTTTGGTGTATCGCACATTAGAAGATTTAGAACAAATAAAAGCCAGTGCAGCTGTAAGTAAAAGTGGTGTAGTTATTGGCGGTGGTTTGTTAGGGCTTGAAGCCGCAAATGCGATTAAGCAACTAGGACTTGATACCCACGTAGTTGAATTTGCACCGCAGCTTATGGCTGTTCAGCTTGATGGACAAGGCGGTACGCTTCTAAAAAATAAAATAGAAGAACTTGGCGTAACGGTACACACATCAAAGGCAACCAGTGAAATAGTAAAAGGCGAAACCAGTCGCTTTAGATTAAATTTTTCGGATGAGTCATTTTTAGAAACAGACCTAATTTTGTTTTCTGCTGGTATTCGCCCGTATGACCAACTCGGCAAAATTGCTGATTTAGAACTCGGTGAGCGCGGCGGTATTATTATTAATAACCAATGCCAAACATCTGATCCTGATATTTTAGCCATTGGGGAATGCGCCCTGTGGGACAAAAAACTATTTGGCTTAGTCGCACCGGGTTACAACATGGCGCGCGTTGCAGCGAGCCAATTAAGTGGTGGCGAGCTTGAGTTTTTAGGTGCCGACATGAGCACTAAACTTAAGTTGTTAGGCGTAGAAGTAGGCTCAATTGGCGACGCTCATGCAAAAACGCCTGACTGTAAAGAGCTTATATACCAAGACGCTATTCGCGGCTGTTATAAAAAAATCATACTAAGTGAAAAAGGCGATAAATTACTGGGCGCTGTACTAGTTGGCGATACCAGCGACTACGATACTTTATTGCAGTACATGCTTAACGACATGGACTTACCAGAAAACCCTGAGTGTTTAATTTTACCAGATAGCGGCGGCGCGCCGTCGTTATCTGGCAGTGCCCTACCCGACACCGCCACTATTTGTTCGTGTCACAATGTGAGTAAAGGCGACATCGTGGGTGCAATCGATGGCGGCTCATGCGATTTAGCCTCGGTAAAATCATGCACTAAAGCAGCAAGCGGCTGTGGCGGTTGTGCTGCGTTACTAAAATCAGTTGTTGATAACGAATTAGCAAGTCGTGGTGTTGAAGTTATCAACCATGTATGTGAGCACTTTGCGTATTCACGCCAAGAACTATTGCACATGGTAAAAGTAGAAAGCATTAAAACGTTTGATGACTTACTAACTAAACACGGCAGCGGTCATGGCTGTGAAATATGTAAACCTGCCATTGGCTCTATTTTAGCCTCAACATGGAACGACTTTATTTTAGAGCCCGCTCATGTTGGTTTGCAAGACACTAACGATACGTACCTAGCAAATATGCAAAAAGATGGTTCGTACTCTGTGGTACCCCGTATTGCTGGCGGCGAAATAACACCCGACAAACTCATTGTAATTGGACAAGTAGCCAAAGACTTTAACCTGTACTGCAAAGTCACTGGTGGTCAGCGTATCGATTTATTTGGTGCGCGTTTAGAAGAGCTTCCTGTTATTTGGGAGCGACTTATAGAAGCCGGATTTGAGACCGGTCATGCCTATGGTAAGTCTCTTAGAACTGTTAAATCTTGTGTGGGTAGTACGTGGTGTCGTTATGGTGTGCAAGATAGCGTTGGACACGCAATAGAAATTGAAAACCGCTACAAAGGGTTACGCGCACCGCATAAATTTAAAATGGCGGTATCGGGTTGTACCCGCGAATGCGCCGAAGCACAAAGTAAAGATATTGGCATTATAGCCACCGAAAATGGCTGGAACTTATACGTGTGTGGTAATGGCGGTATGCGCCCTCGCCATGCTGATTTATTTGCGACCGATTTAGACACGCCAACACTAATTAAATACATTGACCGCGTAATTATGTTTTACATTAAAACGGCTGACAAATTGCAGCGTACGTCGGTATGGATGGAAAACCTTGAAGGCGGTTTAGACTACCTTAAAAGCGTAGTAATTGACGACAGCTTAGGCATTTGCGACGAGCTAGAAGCGCAAATGGAATTAATTACACAAACCTATGCGTGTGAATGGAAAAAAGCGATTGAAAGCCCAGATGCTGCCAAACGATTCCGCCAGTTTGTTAATAGCCCCGAAACCGACGACAACATTTTGTTTGTGCAAGAGCGTAACCAAATTCGCCCTGCTACAGAAGCCGAAAAACGTGAGCAACGTAATACACAAAACCGTATTCCAGTAATGGAAGTTGAACAGGAGCAAGCTGATGTCTTGGCATAATATTGGAACAATCGACAACCTAGTGGCTAATAGCGGCGTATGCGCATTAGTTAATAATCAGCAAGTGGCTATTTTTTACATTCCACAAAATCCAACGGCTGTGTTTGCCATTAGCAACTACGACCCGATTGGCAAAGCCAATGTATTGTCGCGTGGCATTATTGGCTCAGTCGACAATAAATTAGTTGTCGCATCGCCTTTATATAAGCAACACTTTTGCCTAGAAACAGGCGAATGTTTAGAAGCAGAAGCAATACACCTACCGGTTTTTAATGCAAAAATTGAAGACGGCAGTGTATTTATAAGCGCTGAACCAAAAGTTACAACAGCAGTGGCTTAAGGGAATAGTATGAGTGTACTGTCTTATTTTTCGGGTATTGAAAACGTGTGGCTAAATAAGCTTGTTACTAAGCTAACAAGCTCAAATAGTCGCAGCGTCAAAAGCGGCAACGTTTATATAATTGGTGCGGGCCCAGGAGACGCAGAGCTAATTACAGTAAAAGCGCAGCGTTTAATTAATACCGCCGATGTTGTTTTATACGATTGGTTAGTAAGCGATGATTTATTAAAAACGCTTCCTAAAAAAGCACAGCGAGTATTTGTAGGTAAACGTGCGGGTAAACATTCGATGACCCAAGCTAACATTTGCGAACTACTGGTTAAATACGCACAACAAGGCTTAAACGTAGTGCGTTTAAAAGGCGGCGATCCGAGTATATTTGCACGTATTAACGAAGAAGCCGATGCGCTTAGTGAGCATAATATTAATTTTGCTATTGTTCCGGGTGTGACAACGGCTTGTGCTACGTCCGCTTATACGGGTATTCCGCTCACTGCACGCGATGTAGCGCGTAGTGTTA
>NZ_JACJDN010000389.1:0-3895 GCF_014163565.1 Pseudoalteromonas sp. SR45-5
CCTAACTTTAGCCATCTAGAGCTTTAAAATACTTTGACTTATTAAAACGGATAACTTACTCTTTTAGACGTCTAAACATCCAAATTAATCAGGTGACGAATATGAGCGAAAAAAACAAAGCGACCATTGCTGTACGTAACGGCGTTGATGCTGATAAACATCATGGTGCAGTGGTGCCGCCAATTTATTTATCAACGACTTATTCGTTTGCCGACTTTGATACTAAGCGTGAGTATGATTATGGCCGCAGTGGTAACCCTAATCGTGATATTTTAGCAGAGACGCTTGCTAAGCTTGAAGGTGGCGCTCGTGGCATAATTACGGCCACTGGTATGGCTGCCGTGCATTTAGCTACTCAGCTACTTAACAGTGACGACACGTTAGTAATTCCACATGATTGTTATGGTGGAAGCTATCGTTTATTTACATCGTTACAAAAACGCGGACTATTGAAGCTTGAAGTATTAGATTTAACAAAAGAAGAAAGCCTTCAACAAATTTTAGCAATTAAACCTAAGCTTATTTGGATAGAGACTCCAAGTAACCCAGTACTTCGTTTAACCGATATTAAAGCGGTTACCGATGTTGCTAAGCAATGCGGTGCATTGGTTGCCGCAGATAACACGTTTTTGTCTCCTGCCTTACAAAACCCTATTAAGTTTGGTGTAGATATTGTGGTGCATTCAACTACTAAATATATTAACGGGCACTCAGATGTAGTGGGCGGCGCTGTTATTGCTGCAACACAAGAGCTTGGTGATGAGCTTGCTTGGTGGGCAAATAATATTGGTATTACGGGCGCCCCTTTTGATAGTTATTTAACGCTTCGTGGTCTACGTACTTTAAATGTGCGCTTAAGGCAGCACCAAGAAAATGCGCTAGCAATAGCTGAGTACCTTGAAAGTTCCAATTTTGTAAGCCAAGTTTACTATCCTGGACTTGAGTCGCATCCTCAACATGAACTTGCTAAAGCACAACAACTTGGCTTTGGTGGCATGGTTAGTTTTGATATTAAAGGCGATATAAACGACGCGGCAGCATTTTTAACTAGCCTTAAAACGTTTAGTTTAGCTGAGTCACTAGGTGGCGTAGAGAGCTTAATTTGTCACCCTGCAACTATGACGCACGCAGGTATGGAGGCAAAGGCACGTTTAGAAGCGGGTGTGGGCGATACGCTTATTCGTATTTCGGTTGGGATTGAAGATATACACGATTTAATAGCTGACTTTGAACGAGTATTTGAACTTGTAAAACCAGGGCAAAATAAAAATGTTGGCCGTGTAGGCAAAGGTGCTGGCACTTCTGGTGGAAACGTTAAATTAAGTGCAGCCCGTCCAGCGCTTTGGTAAGTAATACCAATCCGCAATAATACCTAATCAATTTGAGGGATTAAACCGCACGATAACATCGTTAAAAATTCCTAATATACGACTGCATGGATGCAGGAGGTAGAGCAATGCAGGAGCAATTGCCGAGAACAACTAAATAACGAAATTTTTGCCTTGTTATCGATACGGTTTTCTTACCTCAAAATAGACAACTTAATTAAGCGAATTGGTATAAATATGGTCAATTGTGTACATAAATTTGGTGGTTCAAGCTTAAGCTCTAGTGAGCGCTATCAAAGCGTAGCTAAAATAATTATTGGGCATACTCAGCCGGGCGACTGTGTTGTGGTGTCTGCTGCAGGTAAAACTACAGATACACTTGTGTCGTTGTGGCAAAGTTATCAGCTGCAAGACACGCAAGCTGTCGCTGATATTTTACTGCAGTTAAATAACCATCAAAGCGATTTAATTGAGCAGTTATTACAAGCTGATTTAAAGCGCTGCGCACTTAGAACACTAAATACCGAGCTTAGTAATATTGCAGAACTTGCTCAAGCTGAGCAGCTAAAAGAGGCTGCGTTACTTGCGCACGGGGAACTGTGGTCAGCACGTTTACTCGCTACTTATTTACAGCAGCTAAATATTGAGGCGTGTGCTCAAGATGCCCGTAGTCTTTTTACCTTAAACGATGGTGAATTAATGCATGCGCAAAATGCGCAGCAATGTCGACAGTCAATTTTACCTAATAAGATAAATGTTGTTACTGGGTTTATTGCCGCCGATACGAAAGGTGAGACCGTAACACTTGGACGCAACGGTAGCGATTATAGTGCAACACTACTTGCAAATTACTGTGATGCTAAGCAGGTATGTATTTGGACCGATACACAGGGAGTGTTTAGCACTGATCCTCGTAAGGTAAAAAAAGCGATTAAATACGGCAAAATTTGTCGCGGGCAAGCTAATTTATTAGCTCGTTTGGGTAACCCTGTATTACATGCAAAAACACTATCGCCACTTAAAAACACAGATATTAAGCTAGCTGTTCGTAGTAGTTTTGATGTGCAAGCAAGCCCAACAGATATAGTAAAAGAAGGTTCAGCAAAGAAAAAGCGTTTTATAACCACGCTGCAAAATGTTGATTTGTTAATGGTTGAAGGATTAAGTGAAGGTGAGGTCGCAAGCGTTAGTCAGCTTATTCAGCATAGCCTTCATCATTTTAACCGTAATGGTGAAGTGTATTTAGTAGTACCGGCTGCACAAACATATCAAGTTATTAATTACTTTGCTGGTAGAGCTAATATTAGTGAGTCAAATTTAAATGGCTGTGCAATTGTTGCCCCTGAGCAAGACGTTAGCGTACTAAAACTGCAAGCTTTAGAGGTATTAGCTGAGCAGACTATAAAACCGCGTTTTGTGCATCAAGATAATGGTTATGTTTTATTACTAACAGACCAATTTATAGATAGCGATATACAAAGCGTCTTACACGATAAGCTAATCAATAAAGGCCAAGAAATAGCCGTTATAGTTGCGGGCCTTGGCAATGTAGGCGATGCTTTTATTGAGCAGTTATCGGCACAATTTGAGCGTTTATCAGGCGACTTTAGTATTAAATTGGTAGCGCTGGTTCGCTCTAAACATATGTTATTTAATGCAAGTGGCATAAATATATCGCAATGGAAAACTCAATGGCAGCATGAGGCGAATAGCTATGAAACTGCGGATTTACTTAATGCGATAAGCGAGCTTGACTACGAACATAAAGTTTTAATTGATATTACTGCAAGCGAGCAGTTTAGCTTTTTATATACAGATTTTGTAGACCGAGATTGTCATTTAATTAGTGCTAACAAATATGCAGGTACAGCACCGACTTCTTGGTATAAAGCACTTCGTAGTAACCTTGGCGAACGTAATTTACATTGGCGATATAATACAAGTGTAGGCGCAGGCTTACCTATCAATTTTGCTTTGGCTGATTTGCAAAATAGTGGTGATAAAATTACGCGTATTGAAGGCGTGTTCTCGGGTACGCTTTCGTGGTTATGTAGTAAGTATGATGGTACCACTGCTTTTTCTGAGTTGGTATTAGAAGCTCAGAAAATGGGGTTCACAGAGCCTGACCCTCGCGAGGATTTATCTGGACGAGATATGCAGCGTAAGTTACTTATTTTAGCCCGAGAGTTAGGTATAGAGCTTGAGCTTGATGATATTAGCTTATCGGCATTAATGCCCGGCGATCTTGCGCTAGGAAGCTGGGAAGACTTTCTAAACAATAAAGCCCAGCTAGATGCGTTCATTGAAGAGCATGCTGATACAGCAAAAGCTAATAACTCAGTACTGAGATACACAGGCCTATTAGATATAACAAAAACTGAAGTTATCGCTAAAGTAGGAATTACGTATGTGACCAATGGAGATGTGTTAGCAAACCTTACACCTGGCGATAATATTTTCGTAATTAATAGCAAATGGTATAGTGATAACGCGCTTGTGATTCAGGGGCCTGGGGCTGGGAAAGAAGTAACCGCTGCGGGTGTACACTCTGACTTATATTGGCTTGT
>NZ_JACJDN010000038.1:0-13739 GCF_014163565.1 Pseudoalteromonas sp. SR45-5
CCCGCCGAACGTGTAATTAAATCAGACACTTCGGCTGAAAAACCAGCACTGCCAGTCATTAATTTTTCAAGCGGTGCAATATGATAAAGCTTTGGAAAAAAGCCGTGGTATATCCAACTTAAACTCACTATGTAGCGAGCAAGTTGAATATAACCGCGATTATTTCCTAGCATTGTCAATACGCTCTTGTGCACTTGGGTGGCTAGATAAGTACTCTAATAAGTCATTTACTTTTTCTAGGTGTTCGTTTTCGCTGGTATGGCTTTCTTGCAGCGCTTCTATTGCATCAGCAAAGTCATTACTCGAATACCCAAGCGATTCTAATTGGGTGAGTGCAAAGCTATCTGCCTCGCGTTCCATATCTCGTGAAAACCCTTGCTGAGCAAACGATGCACCCGTACCTAATGCAACCTCTGCAACTCCCTCTAAATCACCAAATACAACTGCTAGTACAATCGTACTTGCGGCAGATTGTGCTGTAATACGTACGCTATGCTGGTGGACTACATGGCCCATTTCGTGTAGCAATACCGCTTTTAGTGCATTGGGTTTATCGGCAAGTAAATTTGCTAAATCATCGGTTACCACGATACGGCCATGGGGTAGTGCAAACGCGTTAGCACCAAAGCTGTCTGATTTATAAAACGATAACCTATAAACCGATTGATCAAGCGATAACGCATTAAGCATACTTGTAAAATGTGCTTGTACTTTAGTTTGCTGCTCTGCGGGCAGCTCACTTGGGTCAAGCGCAATCTTTTTAATTAGTGTAAAACTTTGCTCCCCCATCTGTTCCACAACATTACGTGGCAGGGTATCAACACTATAAACAGCAATGGCCGGTACCGCTTTATAAAGTACTAACCACATAAAAAGTGGTGTAAATATGACTGCGGCTAAAATTACCCATTTACTTTTTTCAAGGCGCTCCATTATGTGATGGTTATTTTCTTTAAATGGCCATCTGTAACTTACATCTTGAGGAATAAAACGACTGCCATCTTCAAAGTTTAGTTCGTCGGCAAGTCCTGCCATCCCCGAACTTAATTTAAGACTTGAGATTGCGTGGCGAGCGATAACGTGTTCATCGTTGATAACCTCAATGTGTGTGCCGCTAATAGTTGCAACACACACTTGATAGTTACTCGATGCGATGGGGAAAAAATGTCCCTTTACATGCATGGTGAGCTCTTAAGTTAGAGAAAGGTCAATATCAAATACGTTTGCAGCTTCTTCAGCAAATGATGATTGCTGTTCTTGCGCGGTATCGATTAGGTTTAATGCACCAGGATAAATAGTGACGTTAGTTACATCAGCGAGCATTTTTGATGTACGTACTTTTGTCCATGGGTATGCAAGCCCTAAAGAAAATACAATAGCCAACATATTAGTTAATAGTAAAACAGCGAAAGGAATTGGTTTTAGCTCTGATTTAAATGTAGCAACGCCTTCAAAATGGCTGTTATCAAAAATGTGATTTCTAATAGCGGCGTGCCATACAGCAGAAACAATGGCAATCATTAGCACATAGGCAATCATCATAAAGATAGGAAGCACAACCATCGCTGCAGAGTTTTCTAAATTTTGTTGGTTTTCAATATCTACTAAGTTGAGGCCAAATAATCCTAAAATCCCCATAAATACCACCATGGTGATAGAGCTCACTACAAAGCAAATAAGCGCTGTTAGGTAATAGGTTTCGCCTTTAAGATTTACAGTAAGAGGTTTATCGCCATAACTAATATTGCTATGGATATAACTATCAATACGTTTTATAACGTAAGGCATTAATAAATAAAGCGTAAATATGCTTGCAATAGGTAAAAGTATAAAGTTAACAAAGGCTTCGCCATAACTGCCTTTAAAAGCAAAGCGAACATTACGATGGCGGGTCATACGCAGATTAAAACGTAAGCCTTGGTTAATAATCCATGGCATTAAAAAGATAAAACCAAGAGCAATAAATAGGCCTAAAATAGGCATAAAGCTAATTGAGAATGTGTAAATAAAAAATACAACAACCGCTAAAATCCGACCTTTTAAAATTTGTATTGGTGTTGCTAGGTAGTCAAAACTATGGCCATCTATACGGGTGTGGCCGTAAAAATAGCGATGCGTACGTACTTTAGCCCACGCCGAATATATGCCAAGCGTAATAACGCTAAGTAATATATTTACAATCCAAATTCCAAAAAACTCACCACCTTTACCACTAAATTGCACTTTTCCGCTAAAAATTGGTTCAGCAGGTTCATTTATTGGTGGGGTTGTTTCAGATGGGGTAGGGTGTATTGATTCCATTAAATTATATCCATGTTGTTTTTTTGTTAATTTACCCATTTTTAGTGCAAAATTCAATGTTTATAATTATCCAACCCTTCTGCAAACAGCTATAAATAGGCGTTTTAAATATTGAGTTAAATACTCTAATACTTTTTTATAAATAAACCTCGCTGGTTTATTTATTTGGCTGGTAACTGGGGTCTTTAGCTTATTAATATGCGATTTAGCTACTATACATAGTTAGTGCTGCTTAAATGTAATGGCATTAATTATGTATTAAGCACACCTATGTACAATTAAGCTAATTGATTTATATGCCAAAATAATAGATTGTAAGAGTAGTGCGGATGTAAATTTATTTAGGTTTTACAGCTTTTATCACCGCTTTAAATAACATTAGGATATTTATTATGTTCCAAGCAGTCGTGTTAGGGGGGTTAGAGTTTAGCCCGCTGATTGTTTACTTCCCAATAGCATTTATTTTAACGGCGTTGACTCGTTTTGTTTTGCATCGACTAGATTGGCATGACCGTATTTGGAAAGTGGCTTGGTTTGAGGTGTCACTATTTGTTTGTTACTTGGCACTCGCCGTCTATTTATACCAATCTGTTTAATTAATTGAGCTATTTTGAGGCAAGAAAACCGTGTCGATAACAAGGCAAAAATTTCGTTATTTAGTTGTTCTATATCAGAAATTTTTAACACAGTTAGCGTCAGGTTTAAGCCCTCAAATTACTCAAGTATTATTGCGGGTTGGTATTACTAAGTGGAAGATAAATTGAATGATTAAATATCTGCGTATTACTTTTACTATCTTGGTTGTTATAGCTGCGGTTTTTGCTGGGCGTTGGGTATGGACTGACTACATGCATACTCCTTGGACGCGTGATGGGCGTATTCGAGCCGATATTGTCACGGTTGCTCCAGACGTGTCGGGTTGGGTAACTGCTTTAAATATTAAAGATGGTCAAAACGTACAAAAAGGCGAAGTACTTTTTAATGTTGATAAAAAGCGTTATCAAGCAGCGCTTGATAAAAGTAAAGCAAACACAGAAAACGCATTGTATACATGGGAACTTGCCAAACACAAATACGAAAGACGTGTTGAGCTAAACACTCAACAGGCAATTAGTGAAGAAACCCTAGAATCAACTCGTATTAATACTAAAATTGCTGAGGCAAATTATAACCTAGCCAAGACAGAGCAAACAATTGCGCAGTTAAATGTTGATAGAACTAAAATTGTTGCGCTTGCATCAGGGCAAATAATTAATTTGAATTTACGCCAAGGCAACTATGTAGCTCAAGGCACGCCTGTCTTTGCTATTGTTCAGTCAGATTCATTTTATGTAACGGGTTACTTTGAAGAGAGTAAAATACCGCTTATTTATCCTGATCAAAAAGCTAAAATAGCCCTTTTAAGTGGTGGTAAGCAATTAACAGGGCATGTAGTGAGTGTAGGTAAAGCCATTGCAAATACGAATACACAAAGTAACGGACAACTTTTACCGCAAGTGCAACAAACATTTAATTGGGTACGTTTATCGCAACGTATTCCTGTTGATATTAAGTTAGATTCATTGCCCGAAAATACACAGCTTAGCGCAGGAATGACCGCCACTATACATCTCGCTACGCGCTAAGGGGAATACAGTGGGCGTAGTATTCCAAAATTTGTTTTTTCCTAAAAAACAGGCAATTATTTTTGCGACTAAGGGTGTTATAGCCATGGTGATGGCGCTGACTATTGCTATGTCGCTTAATCTTGAAAGGCCTTATTGGGCGCTAGTCTCGGCTATATTTTTGCAATTACGCCCGCAAAGCGGATTAGTTATTGAAAAAGCAATTTGCCAAATAATAGGCACCATAGTGGGTGGTTTATTTGGCATATTGCTTTTAACTCAGCTAATTCTTTACCCTTATTTAGCGCTCGGTGCACTGGCATTATGGTTGGGGGTAAACTCTGCGTTATCGGCAATGGTACGCCAAGCAAACTTTGTTTATGCGTTTGCTATGGCAGGTGTAACAGCCGCTATTATTGTACTTTTAGTCATGGTTACTCCGGCAATGGTGAGCAGCCAGAGTATATTTGATATTGCACAAGCGCGAGTAAGCGAAATAATAATAGGCTCTGTATGTGCTGGGCTTGTGAGTCATCTATTTTGGCCTGTAAAGGTTAAACATTTACTGCAAACACAAGCGCGGTCGGTTATAAATCAAACGTTACATTATTTAGTTATTGAGCTTGATTCTAAGGGCTCGCACGAAAACCGTCACCAGCAAATAGATGGCATTATGGCAACATTGGGATCGATAAACGAAGATTCCAGCGCAGTAAGGTACGAAGGACCAAAAGGTCCAGGGCGCTCGCGTGCTGCAAATCAGTTGTCGCAAAAAGTACTTTCTTTATTGGCCTTAATTCAAATAATTGGCCGCCTACAGCGAAACCACGAAGACCTTATTACACCTACTTTAGATAAATTAATAAGTAAACTTAAGCACGTATTTGCGCAAATTAAAGAGTCTGACGATTTTGATTACTGCGCTGAACAAGTTAAAACGCTGCGTAAAGAGCTAACCGACTATAGAGCAAATACGGTGTGTGATTCGCCATTTGAATCTCACATGCTCAATGTGAGCTTAGAAGTAGCAGCCGACTTAACAATTTTACTACGCGCATACAGAGCGTTAGAAGAGCGTGATAAAACATTATTAAATGCACCCAGTATGCTTACATATCGCGACCCATTAGCTGGCATAATTGTTGGATTTAGAACTGCTTTGGTGTTTTCTATCGGCGCATTTATTTGGATTAATACAGGCTCTTCTGCTGCATTATTAATTATGATTTTACCGGTCATATTTTCGATAATGTTGGCGAGAATACCGTTAGCTATTTTACAGGTGGTAATAAAGCGTTTATTGGTAGGCGTGGTGGTTGCTGCTATTGTAACTATTTTTTACGCACTCAATTTATTATCACAAAGTGGTGGGCAATTAGAAATATTGCTACTTGTATTAGCAGGGCCTTATTTTCTGGGTTTACTGCTGCTAGCTGATCAACAAACATTGCCATATGGCTTGGGGTTTTGTATCCCATTTACGATTTTGGTAAGACCCAGTACCGATATGAGCCTTGCGTTTTCAATCGATTACACACTTAGCTCTGCCATGGCAATTTTTGCGGGGGTGAGTATTTTATTTTGGATTTTTCAGTTATTCACAGGCCCGAGTGTGCAATTACTTGTTCATCGTGTTTTTAAGGCCACTTATAAAGATTTACTCGAAATAAATAACCATCCAACCCCAAGTATTTGGTATAACCGCCGCATGGCCGATAGGTTAATTCGCCTAACTAATTACGATCAAGGTTCACACTCACGCGTAATTACTGATCTTGCACTAACCGCTCTAAATTTAGGGCATGCGTCGGTTCGATTAAACTCAATTTGTGAAAATTTGGCTGGTAATACAAAGCTAAAGTATTTAAATGAGTGGCAGCGTACATTAGCCGATGCATTTATGTTGGCAACCAAGGGCAAATTTAATAATAAGTTTAAGCAAGCGTCAGATAATCTTTATGGGGAATTGGCTCAGACGGTTGACGATTCAAATCAATTAGAAGCAATAAAAGGCATGTTTATTCGCATTAATCTGACCTTTGAAAGAAGTGCGAGTAAGATAAATTAGCCCCATTCGCTGCTTTTCGAGTTCAGATGTTATAGCGAAATCTGTTATACTTGCTGGATAATTTTATGGGGCTGTTATGATTTCAAAAAACCAACTCAAACTTATTCGCCAACTTGGCCAAAAAAAGTACCGAAAGCAATATAATCAATACCTTGTACAGGGTGAGAAAAACGTACTTGAGTTATTAAACAGCCCATTAAATGTGGTTAATATTTTTGCTACAAACGAATTTATAAATGCGTACCAAGGTAAGTATCAGCACGCTAATTTTATTGAAGCTGATGAAGAAGTCCTCACCAAAGCCAGCACGCTAGTTAGCAATAATGCAGCCATTGCTATTGTTGATATGCCAAAGGCAGCTTTACCACAAGCAAGTGGCTTAATACTCGCACTTGATGGCGTATCAGACCCTGGTAATTTAGGCACAATAATAAGAGTGGCAGACTGGTACGGTATTAAACAAATAGTAACTAGCACCGACAGCGCAGACGCTTACAACCCAAAAACAATTAGCGCCACGATGGGCTCATTTGTAAGGGTATCGGTAAGCCAAATAGATTTACCTGATTACCTACAGTCTTTAAATTTACCTGTTTACGGTGCTTTTTTAGATGGGCAAAGCGTGCATAAAACCCAATTTACGGGCTCAGGCGTTTTACTAATGGGCAGTGAGTCGCATGGAATACGCGAGACATGTGCAAAATTAGTAACTAATAAAATCACCATCCCCGCTTTTGGTGGTGCAGAATCGCTTAATGTTGCAATGGCGACCGGTATTATTTTAGATAATTTTAAACGACAAGCTTAACAATTTAACTGTTAATGAGTTAAATTGTTTGTAATCAATAACAATAATAATCGGTAATAACAATAAGATGCGCTTAAGCACTATTAAATTAGCGGGCTTTAAATCCTTTGTAGAGCCCACTAAAATTCCATTTCCTGATCAAATGACGTGTGTTGTTGGCCCCAATGGCTGTGGCAAATCTAACGTTATTGATGCAGTACGATGGGTGCTAGGTGAAAGCTCTGCTAAAAACCTGCGTGGCGACGCCATGACCGACGTTATTTTTAATGGCTCAACTAATCGAAAAGCCATATCACAAGCCTCTGTAGAGCTTGTTTTTGATAACGATAAAGGAAGTCCTTCAAACACATTTGCCGATCGAAACCAAATTGCTATTAAGCGTTTAGTAACGCGCGACGGACAGTCACTGTATTTTTTAAATGGCAGTAAATGCCGTAAGCGTGATATTACCGATATATTTTTAGGCACCGGTCTTGGTCCACGTAGTTACGCAATTATTGAGCAAGGGATGATCTCGCGCTTAATAGAAAGTAAACCACAAGAGCTGCGCGTATTTTTAGAAGAAGCCGCTGGCGTTTCTAAATACAAAGAGCGCCGCCGCGAAACTCAAACTCGTATAAAGAGCACTCGCGAAAATCTTGAACGTTTGTTAGATGTGCGTAAAGAATTACAAAGCCAGCTCGATAAATTGGCTGTGCAGTCGGTTGATGCAAAAAAATACCGCGAATTAAAAGCACAAGAACGTACGCTAAAAGGCCAAATTGCCGTTTTAAAATGGCAAAAGTTACATCAGCAGCAACTTGAAAAAAGTACCCAAATTAAAAAACTTAATGATCAAATTTTGTTTTTTAAAACCGCTAACTCAGGGCATGACGATGTACTTGCAAGCCTAGAGGGGCAAGTACAAGCCCAGCAAGATAAACTAAGCGATGCACAGCATCAGCAACATGTAATACACACCGAGCTTACTCGCGCTGAGCAACAACAAATCAATGTAAAGCAGCAAACCCAAACGCTTAAACAAAGTTTAATTAAATTACAGCAACGCCAAATTCGAAGTGCTGAGGTAAAATCGCAGCAGCAAATTGTGTGCGAGCAACTTAATGAAGCCCTGCAAGAGGCAAATGAAAACGCCTTAATATGTGAAGAGCAAGTTAGTGGGTTAACGCATGAACTTGAGGAATTATTAGCACTTAAGCAGCGCCACCATACTCATTGGCAAGCTTTGTGTGAGCAACAGCAACAGCTTAATAATAACGTGCAACTACATAGTAGTCACATTAAACAAACTCAGCAGCAAATAAGCCACGTTAACGAGCAAATTGATCAGTTAACTGTTCAGCTTAGTGAGCTACAAAGTAGTGATGTAGAGCAGCAGTTAATACAGCAAACACAGCAAACACAAACCTTAACTCAAGAACTTGCCGCTAAACAAACAGCACATACGAAGTGCACTGCTAAGCTTGAAGTGCAAAATGAGCTTGTTAATAACTCACAAAAACAATATTCGACGCTCACTCAAACAATAAACGAGTTAAAAGCCAGTATAACGGGGCTTAAAAGTACATTAGGGCTTGATGAGAAAAGTGAACGTACTAATGGTTTGTTTAATCAGCTAGGTGTTAAAGAAGGCTTTGAGCTTCTAATAGAGCAAGCACTTAAATCTTTAGAGCATTTAAATGTAAGTGAGCAGCAAGCTGATAACAGTGTGTGGCCAAATAGTGATAAAAGCATGCCAACAAATAGTTTAGCTACATATATAACAAGCGGTGTTTATCCAGAGCATTTAGCACGTATTGCTTATAGTGAAAGCGGTGATTTAGAAATACTAAAAGATAGTTTTTATACAGCCATTATGGATAAAAACGGTGCTTTATATGGTCGTAACTGGCATGTAAGTGCCGAATGTAATGCAGAAAACTCATTACTGTTAAAGCATAAGCAATTGCAAGATAAAGCGCAGCAATTAAATAATACCGAGGACGAGTTACAACAAGTAACACACACGCGTGACGTACATACAGCTGAGCAAATAAAGTTAGTTAACGAGCAAAGCGAGCTAAAAGAAGCCATACATGAGCTTGCGCAAAATATAGCGGTAGCCAGTACGCGCAGCGATATGCTCAAACAGCAAGTAGCACAATTTAAGTTACAACTAGAAAAGCTACAGCAACAAAAACAGCAATTCACCACTGCGCTTTTACAATTAAATACCGTGCTTGATGAGCAAGTAGCGCAATTTGAAGTGTTAAATGAGCAGCAACTTAACTTAGCGGATGAAATAGACGCTGCAAATAGCTTGCGCTCACAAAGTAATAAAAGTTATAGCGAAGCATTAAGCATGCTTGAGCAATATAAAACACAAGCACATAAGGCAACGCTCTCAGAGCAAAAGGCACGCAGTGAATGGCAGTTAAGCCAAACCAAATTGAGCCATGCAGAGCAAGAGCACGTTAGTGCATCAGAAGGTGCGCAAGAACTACTTAGTGAAATAGAAGAGCTGCTGATACCAGAGCAAGAACTTAGCGATAAAATTACGCAGCTCTTAGCACAGCATCAAAAAGGTGAGCAGGCATTAGTATTGCTACAAAAAGAATTAGCTCAGGCCAAAGAAAGCTTAAACACTAAGCAAGTAAGCCTTAAAAATTCACAAGGTGAGCTGGTGGGCTTGCAACAGCAGCACCAAAAGCTAACAATTGAAGAACAAAGCTTAGTAATAAAAGCGCAAGTTGCGCTTGAACCATTAGAAGAATTAAAACAAAGCTTAAAAGCGATACTTGATGAATTACCAGATTCATTAAATTTGAGCGCAGCGCAAAATCAGTTAACCGGATTTACTAATCAGTTAGATAAATTAGGTGCAGTAAACTTAGCGGCAATAGAAGAGTTTGATTTAGCCAAAGCTCGTAGTGATTATCTTGATAATCAATTAAATGATTTAACAAAAGCGTTAAGTACCCTTGAAGGTGCTATTCGTAAAATTGATATTGAGACCAAAACACGCTTTAAAGCGACGTTCGATCAAGTTAACGAAGACTTTGCTGAGCTATTTCCTAAAGTTTTTGGTGGTGGGAGCGCGTATTTAGAATTAACCAGTGACGATTTACTCGAAAGTGGTGTTAGTATAATGGCACGACCACCGGGTAAGAAAAATTCAACAATTCATTTGTTAAGTGGTGGAGAAAAAGCGCTGACCGCATTATCATTAGTGTTTTCTATATTCAGGCTCAATCCAGCTCCTTTCTGTATGCTGGACGAAGTAGATGCACCACTAGATGATGCCAACGTTGTGCGTTTTTGCCGTTTGGTTGAAGAAATGTCACAATCAGTGCAGTTTATTTATATTAGTCATAATAAAATTGCGATGGAAATGGCAGGTAGATTAACAGGTGTTACTATGGCAGAACCTGGCGTATCGCGTATGGTTGCTGTAGATATAGAGCAAGCTGTGCAACTTGCACACGCATAAATTTTTATAACAAGTGTATTAGTTTTTCATTAATATACAGGTTTTAGGCATATCAAATAATAAAAGGTGAGGGGATGGCCGAACAATTAAGATGGGTTTTAATCGTTATCAGTGTAATTGTCATTGGTGGTTTATTAATACATGGATTGTGGTCAGTTAGAAAAAAAGACCGCCCAGAAGTATCGGATAATGAACGGGTTGAGCCATTACAACAAAGCGCACCAGCTTCATCTAAACCGTTTCGTACTGAGGCTGAGCCAAAAGAGCCAATGCAAGACGAACGTGATGAGCCACAATTTGGCGAGCTTAACTTTGATGCAAATGAGCCGCAAATTGATACAAGCGTGCCAGAAACACCAATTGAAGACGACCTAGAGATAGTTGATGATCTTGAAACAAAAGATCAAAGTGCTGAAGAAGCGCCTACTCAAATGTCTGACTTTGTTATTGTGCATATTCAAATGCCAGAAGAGCTTAGTATGCAGGGCAGTAAATTATTACCAGCAGTTAATACTTTAGGTTTTAAATATTCTGAGGAAGGTTTTTTTAATCGCCACTTAGATCCGGCTGGCCAAGGCCCTGTTTTATTTAGATTAGTAAATATGTATAACCCAGGTACGTTTGATATTGATAATATGGAACAGTTTAGTACCGCTGGGGTAAGCTTATTTATGACGTTACCGTGCGACGGCGATGGTCTAGCGGCATTTAATATGTTGCACAGCGCAGCTAAAAAGTTAGCGGATGAATTTGGTGCACAAATTTTAGATGCTGAGCGAAATGAAATGACAGTAGAGCGCATCAGGCAATATGTTGAACAGGTTCGTTCTTTTTCAGCGTAAATAACGCATACATTATATTTTTATAAGCCACTGGACGGTGAATCGTCAAAGTGGCTTTTTTTATGTTTATTGAGGTTTAAATGTCTAGCAGCATTAGTGAGCAAGTTAATCATCTTCGTACTACATTAGAGCAACACAACTATAATTATTATGTGCTCGACACCCCCAGTATTCCTGATTCTGAATACGATAGGTTATTACGCGAATTAAGCGCACTAGAGATGCAGCACCCTGAATTTTTAACCGCCGACTCTCCGACACAAAAAGTAGGCGGTGCCGCACTGAGTAAATTTGAGCAAGTAGCGCACCAAGTACCCATGTTATCGCTTGATAACGCGTTTAGTGAAGAAGAATTCACTGCGTTTAATCGTCGTATAAAAGAGCGCTTAATGAGTACTGATGAGCTTACTTTTTGTTGTGAGCCAAAACTTGATGGATTAGCCGTATCAATTATTTATCGTGATGGTGTGCTTGTACAAGCGGCTACGCGGGGTGATGGCTTTACCGGTGAAAACATTACTCAAAATGTTAAAACCATTCGTAATGTACCGCTTAAGTTACGTGGTGATTACCCAAAAGAGCTTGAAGTGCGCGGCGAAGTATTTATGGACAGCGCTGGCTTTGATAAATTAAATACTGAAGCGCAAAAACGCGGTGAAAAAGTATTTGTTAACCCGCGTAATGCAGCCGCGGGGAGTTTGCGTCAACTCGACTCTAAAATTACCGCTAAACGCCCACTCATGTTTTATGCGTACAGCACCGGGCTTGTTGCTGATGGCAGCATTCCTGAGGATCACTATCAGCAATTAGAAAAGTTAACTGATTGGGGGCTACCTTTGTGCCCAGAAACAAAATTAGTTGAAGGTCCTAAAGCCGCGCTCGAGTACTACAGCGACATTTTAACGCGCCGTGGTGAGCTTAAATATGAAATTGATGGCGTAGTAATAAAAATAAACCAAAAGGCCTTACAAGAGCGTTTAGGCTTTGTGGCACGTGCTCCTCGTTGGGCTATTGCGTATAAGTTTCCGGCGCAAGAGGAAATAACCCAACTACTTGATGTTGATTTTCAAGTCGGTCGTACTGGCGCCATTACACCTGTTGCACGTTTGAAGCCTGTTTTTGTGGGTGGCGTTACCGTATCAAATGCAACGCTTCATAACAGTGATGAAGTTGCACGTTTAGGCGTAAAAGTAGGCGATACAGTTATTATTCGCCGCGCAGGAGATGTAATCCCACAAATAACGCAAGTTGTACTTGAGCGCCGCCCTGATGATGCCAGCGA
Source organism: Pseudoalteromonas sp. SR45-5 (assembly GCF_014163565.1). Lineage (NCBI taxonomy): Bacteria > Pseudomonadati > Pseudomonadota > Gammaproteobacteria > Alteromonadales > Pseudoalteromonadaceae > Pseudoalteromonas > Pseudoalteromonas sp. SR45-5. The sequence continues at coordinate 12,375 of NZ_JACJDN010000038.1, forward strand.
TATCGAATTTCCAGTAACTTGTCCTATTTGTGACTCTCATGTTGAAAAGGTTGAAGGCGAAGCTGTCGCTCGTTGTACGGGGGGGCTTGTATGTCCTGCACAACGCAAACAAGCAATTAAACACTTTGCGTCACGCAAAGCGCTGGATATAGACGGCCTTGGCGATAAAATTGTTGATCAGCTGGTAGACAGAGAGCTTATAAAAACACCCGCTGATTTGTTTATTTTAAAACAGGGACATTTTGAGTCACTTGAACGCATGGGACCTAAGTCAGCCAAAAATTTAGTAACAGCCCTTGAAGAGGCGAAAGGCACTACGCTTGCTAAGTTTTTATATTCATTAGGTATTCGCGAAGCAGGTGAGGCAACAGCACAAAATTTAGCTAATCACTTCCTTACCCTTGAAAATATAATAAATGCCAGCATTGATAGTTTAACGCAGGTAAGTGATGTAGGCGAAATAGTTGCAACGCATATTCGTGGCTTTTTTGATGAAGAGCATAATTTAGCAGTTGTTAATGCGCTTATAGAGCAAGGCGTAAACTGGCCAGCGTTGAGTGCACCTTCTGAAGAAGAACAACCGCTTGCTGGGCTTACTTATGTACTTACTGGTACGCTAAATACGCTTAATCGTAATGACGCAAAAGCACGCTTACAGCAACTAGGTGCTAAAGTATCTGGTAGCGTATCAGCGAAAACTGATGCGTTAGTCGCGGGTGAAAAAGCGGGTTCAAAACTGACTAAAGCTCAAGATTTAGGTATCGACATACTCACGGAAGATGAATTAATTGAGCTGCTTCAAAAGCATAATGGTTAGGACGCAACAATGAGCCGATACGGTCCAGAATACTGGGATAAGTACGGAAGTTACCGAACTCCTATTGCATTTCATTTAAGTTTGCTTGTGCTATTACGTGGCTATTTTATTTGGGTAATTGCGGCTTTAAGCCGCAGGCCTGAACTGGATTTAATGTCGTTATTTTTTAAAAATAAAAATGATTTTTTTATCGCAATAGCAATTGGAAGTATTGCAATAATACCGACTATTTTATTTTGTTTACGCAGACCACGAGATTCACACAGTGCGAGCGATAAGTTAGCAAAAATATGGCGGCATATGCGCTGGCCCCTTATTGTATGTGCTGTTGTTGATTTAACATGGTTAAGTATTCAAGCCGCGCATAGCCATTATCGATTTTCATCATTTTTAGCAGTACAAATGATGATTGTTTTATGGGTATTGTGGTATTTGGTGAAAAGCCGTTATTTAACCGTTTTTTTTAATGATTGGCCTGAGCCGACAGAAAAAGCATCAGAAGAAAAAAAGCGACTTAAAAGGGATTAGTTGTGGACGCTGTAAATAAA